>NZ_JBGMOE010000172.1:0-45336 GCF_041424195.1 Tardiphaga sp.
AAAAACTACTTTGCCAACGCCGGATACGCTTCAATAAAAACGTGAAACGCTCTAGTTTTTAGGGAAGGCTCAGCGCGGCGCGCGCTTGGCGAGAATGCGCTGCAGCGTACGGCGATGCATGTTCAGACGACGTGCGGTCTCGGAGACATTGCGATTGCACATCTCATAAATGCGCTGGATGTGTTCCCAGCGCACGCGGTCGGCCGACATCGGATTGTTCGGCAATTCGGACTTGTCGTTGTCGATCGCGAGCAGGGCCGCAACGACGTCGTCGGCATCGGCCGGCTTCGACAGATAGTCGACGGCGCCCATCTTCACCGCGGTCACGGCGGTGGCAATGTTGCCATAGCCCGTGAGCACGATGGCGCGCGCATCAGGGCGTTGCTGCTTCAGTGCCGATACGACATCGAGGCCGTTGCCGTCACCGAGGCGAAGATCAACCACGGCAAAAGCGGGCGCCGATTTGCTGATCTGGGCAAGACCTTCGGAAACGGAGCCGCAGGAGGTGACCGTGAAGCCGCGCGTTTCCATCGCACGCGAAAGACGCTCCAGAAACGGCTTGTCGTCCTCCACGATCAGGAGCGAGCGGTCGGTCTGTTCAGTCACTTCGGCGAGCGCATTCACGGTTCAAAATCCTCCATATCCAATACCCTATCATATGGCGGCGCTGAATGCAGCTGCCAAGGGTGTGAAGATTTGAATGGCTTGATTGTGAAGTTAATCCAATCGCGATTTTCACCGGTAAAACGGGTGGTTAATTCCGATCAGGATGGTACATCAGCGCGGCGTGTTGTCGCACAGCGGCATCATGGAGGAAACGTAATGAAAGCAGATCCGGAATGGACGCGACTTCACCTGAGATAAATGACGAGACATCGGCTCGTTACGACGGCTGGCGTATCGTCGGTGTTTGTTTCCTGCTCGCAACATTTGGCTGGGCGCTCGGCTTCTATGGCCAGAGCGTCTATCTCGCGGAACTTCAGCGCGTGCATGGCTGGCCGGCCTCGACCATCGCAACGGCCACCACGTTCTTCTATCTCGTCGGTGCATTGCTTGTCGCATTTGTGAGCGAGGCGATGCGTGCGCTCGGGCCGCGCAACTGTTTGCTGGCCGGCGTCGGTGTGATGGCCTTTGCTACCATTCTGCTCGGACAGATCACGTCGCCGTGGCAACTCTACGCGGTGAATGTGCTGCTTGCATTCGGTTGGGCCGGCACCAGTCTCGGTGCGATCACCAATACGCTTGGTCTGTGGTTCGACAAGAAGCGCGGCATGGCCATCAGCCTTGCGCTGAATGGTGCCAGCTTCGGTGGCATCGTCGGCGTGCCCCTGATGGTCGCGGCAAGCAACGCCTTCGGCTTCGGCGGCGCAACCATCGCCGCAGCCGTCGCGATGCTCGTGCTGCTCGTCCCGGTGATCATCATCTTTGTCGGCCATCCGCCGCATCGCGCACTATCCGCTGCGCAGGGCGGTGCTGCCGCCACGGCCAATGCGCCATCGTCGACTCGGATTCGCGCGGAGGCGATACGCAACGTGGCGTTCCTGACGCTCACCACTGCCTTCGCATTCGGATTGTTCGCGCAGGTTGGCTTCATCGTTCACCTGATCTCGTTTCTCGATCCGGTGATCGGCCGCGAACGTGCGGCGGCCGCAGTATCGCTGCTGACATTGATGGCGGTGGTCGGACGCGTGCTGTTCTCCACGGTGATCGACCGGCTCAATCAGCGACTGGCCTCGGCGCTGTCGTTTCTCAGTCAGGGCGTTGCGCTCGCCATTGTCATCAATTCGCGCAACGAGGCGCTGTTGTTCTTTGCCTGCGCACTGTTCGGATTCTCGGTCGGCAATCTGATCACGCTGCCGGCGCTGATCGTGCAGCGCGAATTTGCTGCGCGGTCGTTCGGGGTACTGGTCAGCCTGATCACGGCGGCGACCCAGGTCACCTACGCTTTCGGTCCGGGCATCGTCGGCTTGCTGCGCGATCTTTCGGGCAATTATGCCGTGCCGTTCTACGTCTGCATGGCGTTGCAGGTGGCCGCCGCCATGTTGATCATGGTGCGGGGGCGGAAGAGCAAAGCTCTAACCTCATGGTGAGGAGGCGCGTAGCGCCGTCTCGAACCATGAGCTGCTTGGCACATCCTTCGAGACGCCGCGCGAAGGGGCGCGGCTCCTCTGGATGAGGACTGAGTTTATGTCTGCCGCTGCTTCAGCAGCTCCTCGACGTCCAGCCGCTTGGTGAACATCGCAATGTCGCCATTGGCGTCCCGCGGCCACTCTGCCTCGGGGCGATCCCAATACAGTTCGACACCATTCTGGTCGGGGTCGCGCAAGTAAAGCGCTTCGCTGACGCCATGGTCGCTGGCGCCATCGAGCTGAATGCCCGCCGAGAGCACGCGGTGCAGGGCGTCGGCCAGTGCCGCCCGGGTCGGATACAGGATCGCGGTATGAAACAGACCTGTCGTGCCGGGCGCCGGCGGATGACCCCCTTTGCTCTCCCAGGTGTTGAGGCCGATGTGATGATGGTAGTCGCCGGCCGCGATGAAGACAGCCTGATCGCCATAGCGCGCTTTGATCTGAAATCCGAGCACGTCGCGGTAAAAGCCGAGCGCGCGCTCAAGGTCGGCAACTTTCAGGTGAACGTGCCCGATCCGAGTACCTGCGGGGATCGGTCGGATTTGGTCGGGCATGGGAAGCTCCTGAGTGGCGTGACGCTCACGATGACTTAGTCACGCGATCGCAGGATGGGTAGAGCATCCCGGCGAAACCCATCGTTTCTGGAAGCTGGATTGATGGGTCTCGCTCCGCTCTACCGCATCCTGCGGGAACTTACGCAAGGTCGGAGACCTGCCCGTCCGGCAGGCCGAACTCGTAGGTGTTCAGCGTCATCGAGACCATCGTGTAATAGCCGCACAGGCCAATGATCTCGACGAGGCCCTGCGCGCCCAGTGTCTCATTGGCTTCGTCATAGAGTGGCTTGGAGAGGCCCTGCGCTTCGTGCAGCGATTTGGCGACATCATAGATCACCCGCGCCTTCTTCTCGCTGAAACTCGGCGTCCGCCGGTTCTTGATATCCTCGATGATGGCCGGATCGAGCCCGCCATCCAGCGCCATCTTCTTGTGCGCGTACCATTCGAAATGCGCGGTCCAGTGCCGCGCGGTGACGAGGATCGCCAGTTCGGCATGCGCCGGTGTCAGCGTGGTGTCATAGCGGAGAAAGGCGCCGAGGCGCGCCGCATGCCGCGCCATGTTCGGGCTGGCGAGCCAGGCCATCATCGGCTCCGGCGGGCGTCCGCGCTTGCTGGCGATCGACTCGTCATAGATCGACTTCTGATCTTCGGACATTTCGCCAGGCGAAAGCAGCTTGATGCGCATGTTGTTTCCTCGTGTGTTTTTGTTGGTTGTCCTTCCGCGATACACCGGAACGCCGGTGCTGGCCACACTCTCTGCGCCTTGCAGCAGGCCATTGAATTCCGCGAACTGGCGAGTAAGCTCGCCGGCAACAACAAAGCAGATGCGCCAGCATCCTGCGCCAAAGTGGATGGAAACCCTGATGTCGGATCTCGAACAATTCCGCAGCGATACCCGCGCCTGGCTCGAGGCCAATTGCCCGCCGGAAATGCGCAAGCCGATGAGCTCGGACGAGGATACGTTCTGGGGCGGCCGCCATGCGAAGTATTCATCGGAGCCGCAACGCATCTGGTTCGAGCGGATGCGCGACAAGGGCTGGACCGTGCCGCATTGGCCAAAGGAGTATGGCGGCGGGGGGCTCGACGGCGAGCAAACCAAGATCCTGCGGCAGGAAATGGCCGCGATCTCCGCCCGCCTGCCGCTGGTGTCGTTCGGCATTTCCATGCTCGGGCCGGCACTGCTGAAATACGGCACCGACGCTCAGAAGAAAAAGCATCTGCCGAAGATCGCCGCGGGCCTGATCCGCTGGTGCCAGGGTTATTCCGAACCCAATGCCGGCTCCGATCTGGCCTCGCTGCAGACGCGCGCCGAGAGCGACGGCGATGACTACATCATCAACGGCCAGAAGATCTGGACGTCCTACGCGAACTATGCCGACTGGATATTTTGTCTGGTGCGTACCGACGCATCCGGCAAGAAGCATGACGGCATCAGCTTCATCCTGTTCGACATGGCATCGAAGGGCGTTTCAACCAAGCCGATCCTTTTGATCTCCGGCAAGTCGCCATTCTGCGAGACCTTCTTTGACAATGTGCGCGTGCCAAAGTCCCATGTGCTCGGCACCGTCAATCGCGGCTGGGACGTCGCGAAATATCTGCTGCAGCATGAGCGCGCGATGATCTCCGGCATGGGTGAGCGCGGCGCCGGCCGGCCGCTCGGCCAGGTCGCTGCGGATTCGATCGGCTCGGACGCGCAGGGCCGTCTCGACGATGCGATGCTGCGCGGACAGATCGCCAGCTTCGAAGTCGATGAAGCTGCATTGGCGTGCGCAGCGGAGCGCGCGGTCGATCTGGCCAAAGCCGGGCAGGCGCATCCGGCCTTTTCGTCGGCGATGAAATATTACGGCACCGAGCTCAACAAGCGCCGCCATGAAATCCTGATGTCGTCAGGCGGCATCGATGCGCTGGAATGGGAAAGCCAGCGCTCGCATGAGGGGGCACGTCCACGCGCCTGGCTGCGCACCAAGGCGAATTCGATCGAAGGCGGCACCAGCGAGGTGATGCTGGGGATCGTTGCGAAGCGCATTCTGGATTTGCCGGGGGCGTAGAGCGCGATCCTCATCCTGAGGAGCCGCGCTCTTTGCGCGGCGTCTCGAAGGGTGAGCCAAGCGACTCATGGTTCGAGACGGCGCAAGACCGCCTCCTCGCCATGAGGCCTGCGAGTTTCACGTTATTCACGTCAGCAGTTACTCCGAACCACTGGGAATAAAAATGGCCCTCCTCCTCAACGAAGAACAGACAATGCTGCGCGACAGCGCCCGCGGCTTTATCGGCGACAAGGCGCCGGTCAGCCATTTCCGGCAGTTGCGCGATAGCAAGGATGCGACCGGATTTTCCCGCGACTACTGGCGCGCATTCTCCGAAATGGGCTTTGCCGGACTGCTGGTGCCGGAAGCCCTGGGCGGCAGCGGGCTCGGCGCTGTCGAGGCCGGCGTGGTGATGGAGGAAATCGGCCGCACGCTGATGCCGTCGCCATTCTTCTCCACCGGCGTGCTGGGCGTCTCGGCGCTGAAGGGCGGCAGCGATGCACAGAAGGCGGAATACCTGCCGAAGATTGCCAGGGGCGCGCTGCTGGCGGCACTGGCCATCGACGAAGGCGCGAAACATCGCCCACTGCAGACGGCGATGAAGGCCGCGCGCTCCGGCAACGGCTTCAAGCTGAACGGCGCGAAGGCCTTCGTCGTCGATGGTCACACGGCAGATCTCCTGATCGTCGCGGCGCGCAGCGCAGGTGCGCCGGGCGAGCGCGACGGGCTTACGCTGTTTCTGGTGGATCCGAAGGCCAAGGGCATCGCGCTGGAGCGCACAGCGATGGTGGACTCGCACAATGCAGCGCGGATCACGTTCGAGAATGTCGAGGTCACCGCTGACAGCGTACTCGGCGATGTGGATCAGGGCGGCGCATTGCTGGACAGCGTGCTGAATATCGGCCGCGGCGCGGTGGCGGCTGAGATGGTCGGCCTGTCAGACGAAGTGTTCGGCCGCACCGTGACCTATCTCAAGGAGCGCAAGCAGTTCGGCAAACTGATCGGTGAGTTCCAGGCGCTGCAGCACCGCGCCGCGCATCTCTATACCGAGATTGAAGTGACTCGTGCTGCGGTGCTGAAAGCGTTGCAGCTTATCGACGACGGCGCACCGACGGTGGCTGCCGCGATTGCTGTCGCCAAGGCCAAGGCCGGCACCACGGCGACGCTCGCTGTGCAGGAAGGCGTGCAGATGCATGGCGGCATGGGCATGACGGACCAGTTCGACATCGGCTTCTTCATGAAGCGCGCGCGGGTCTGCCAGGAATTGCTCGGGGACAGCAATTACCACGCCGATCAACTGGCGCGGCTGAAGAATTATTGAGGCGGTGCTCTTAACCTCTCCCCGCACTGCGGGGAGAGGTCGCCGCGTCTTCGCGGCGGGTGAGGGGCATGGCACACGCCTACCTCACACACGCTCCATCGGATCTCTCCGATCATGGGCGTTCACGTTTCCCGCGAAAATTCTTCGTTTCGAGAGTGTGCGATTGGCGCGGGCCCTGTGCCATGCCCCTCACCCGCCCCGGCGTCGCTGCGCTCTGCCGGGTCGACCTCTCCCCGCAAAAGCGGGGAGAGGTTAGAAAGAAGCAGCTTACCTGATCGGCGGCGCGTATTGGATGCCGCCGGCGCTCCAGATCTGGTTCAGGCCGCGCGGGATCTTCAGCTTCGAGCCCTCGCCGATATTGCGGTCATAGACTTCGCCGTAATTGCCGACATGGCGGATGATGCGTGCAGCCCAATCCTTCGGGAGGTTGAGGTCTTCGCCGTAAGCGCCTTCGGTGCCGACGAGGCGCATCACGTCGGGTTTTTTGGACTTCAGGGCCTCGTCGATGTTCTTCGAGGTGATGCCGAGTTCTTCCGCATTGATCATGGCGTAAAGAGTCCACTTCACAATCATCATCCAGTCGTCGTCGCGCTGGCGCACGACAGGCGCGAGCGGCTCCTTGGAAATGACATCGGGCAGGATGACATGATCGTCGGGCTTGCTCATGGTCAGGCGCAGCGCATAGAGCTGCGAGGCATCCGCCGTGAAGGTGTCGCACTGGCCGGAATTATAGGCCTTGAGGACTTCGTCCAGCTTGGGAAGCTTCACTTCGGTGTATTTGATGTTGTTGCTGCGGAAGTAGTCGGCGAGGTTCAGCGCCGTCGTGGTGCCGTCCTGGACGCAGACCTTGCTGCCATCGAGCTCCAAGGCGGAATCGATCTTGCGGGACTTCGGCACCATGAAGCCCTGGCCGTCATAATAGGAGACCGCGGGGAAATAGAGGTCGTAATTGGTTTCGCGCGACATGCTCCAGGTGGAATTGCGCGACAGGATATCGACCTTGCGGCTCTGCAGTTCCTTGAAGCGGTCTGAGGCGTCGAGCGGAACGAAGGTCACCTTCTTCGGATCGTTGAAGATCGCAGCGGCGACGGCGCGGCAGAAGTCGACATCGAAGCCGGTCCAGTTGCCTTGCGCATCCGGGGCCGAGAAGCCGGGCAGGCCGGTATTGACGCCGCACAGCACGGCGTCGCGTTTGACGGTGCGCTTCAGCGTCTTGGTGTCGTAGCGCTCATAGGTGATCGCAGCTGCGGCCACCGCCGTGGCAACCACCAGGCCGATGGCCAGCCCGGTCGTGAAAGTCCGCTTCATCCCCATGCGAAGTCCGCCCCGTAATCAGAGAAAGATATGTCAGTGAAAAACTGGATCGAAGAGTTGCGCAGTCCGCGCAGGATCAGATTTCAGGCTTCTGCCGCACGATGACCTTGGTGCCCACCGGGATCCGGTCATAGAGGTCGGCGACGTCCGCATTGACCAGCCGGAAGCAGCCGGACGATACGGCGGTGCCGATGGTGTCGGGCCGGTTGGTGCCGTGGATGCGATAGACGGTGGCGCCGAGATAGAGCGCACGGGCACCGAGCGGATTGCCGGGGCCGCCGGCCATGAAGCGCGGCAGATAGGGCTGGCGCGCTATCATTTCCGGCGGCGGCGTCCAGTCCGGCCACTCTGCCTTGCGCGAGATCTTCAAGAGGCCCTGCCAGGTGAACCCGTCGCGGCCAACACCGATCCCGTAACGTAGCGCACGCCCATTGCCTTGCACCACATAGAGATGGCGCTCGGCGGTGGCGATGATGATGGTGCCCGGCGCTTCGGTGGTGCGGTACAACACCATTTGCTTCTGGTATTCCGGCGGCAGTTCAACGCCATCATCAGCGATCAGGCCGGGCTCGTCGCCGACATCGGGGCGCTGCTGTTGGGCGACGCTGTGCGTGATCGACAACATCAAGCCGGCTACGACGGCAAGCTGAAGCCCAAGCAGGCGGCGGATGTTGATCATCGCAGGGATCTCCGGTTTCGCGTCCGTCAATTCTGTACCATCCCAGCCAAATCACGGGAACCACGAAATCATGGGGCACTGCAGCAGCGCTGCGCGTGCGCGTTGGGTTGTGCGTAGTCTTGCCGGCCGCGAGTGACGATTTGATTAAAAGCCGCTGTGTTTATTTCGACGCGATCCAGAGGCGCAGCGCATAGCTGACAAGCGTCACGCTCGCGACGCCGCCGAGCCACAGGGCAACGAACCACAGCAGGCGCTGCATCAGCGGGCGTTTATCCGAAGGAACAGGCTCTTGCTGCGACGCTGGTGTCATCAGTGATAGCCCGCGCCGGCGCGAACCTTGCCGCGAAACACGTAATAGGCCCAGGCGGTGTAGCCGAGGATGACCGGCACCAGCACGGCGACGCCGTAGCTCATGAAATGCAGGCTGTTGTCGGGGGACGCCGCCTGCCAGATGGTGATGCTGCGCGGCACGATATAGGGCCACATGCTGATGCCCAATCCCGCATAGGACAGCGCGAACAGTGCCAGCGACAGGAAGAACGGCCGATGATCCTGTTTGGCGGCGAGGCTGCGCATCAGCAGCGCGGTGATCGCGGCGACCGCGATCGGCACCGGCGCCGTCAGGAGCAGGTTGGGCCAGGCGAACCAGCGCCGCGCATATTCGGCATCCAGAAATGGCGTCGCAATGCTGACAAGGCCGATGGCGGCGAGCATGGCGAAGAGCAGCCACCAGCTCAGCCGATAGGCCTGGTCACGCAATGCGCCTTCGGTCTTCATCACCAGCCAGGTGGCGCCGAGCAGACCATAGCCGGCCATCAGCGCGAGGCCGGTCAGCACGCTGAACGGCGTCAGCCAGTCCCACCAGCCGCCGCCATAATGCCGGCCGTTGACGGTGATGCCCTGCAGGATCGCACCGAGCGCCACGCCCTGCGCCAGCGTGGCTATTAGCGAGCCGCCGGCAAAGGCGATGTCCCACAGATTGCGCTCGCGCGTGGTGCGCCAGCGAAACTCGAAGGCGACACCGCGAAACACGAGGCCGAGCAGCATCACGATCATCGGCGTGTAGAGCGCCGGCATCAGCACCGCATAGGCCAGCGGAAACGCTGCCATCAGCCCGCCGCCGCCGAGCACCAGCCAGGTCTCGTTGCCGTCCCAGACCGGAGCGACCGAGTTCATCATGACGTCGCGGTCTTCCTTTTTCGGAAACAGCGGAAACAGCATGCCGAGGCCGAGGTCGAAGCCGTCCATCACGACATAGACGAAGACGGCAAAGGCGATGATGAAGGCCCAGATGACGGCGATATCGATCATGACGCGTGCCCCGATGCGGCTGCGCCGACGGCCGGTGTGATGCCCGCCGCACGGCTCGGGACGTCGCCGGCCGGGCCCTGCTCACCATGATGCGGTGGCGCGGCCATGAGTCGCAGCATATAGATCGTGCCGGCGGCGAACACCGCGAAATAGACAATAGCAAATGCAATCAGCGACGACGCAACGGCAGGTGCCGCCAGCGGCGAGACGGAGTCGCTGGTCCGCAGCAGGCCGAATACCGTGAAGGGTTGCCGCCCGGTTTCGGTGGTCACCCAGCCGGCCAGCACAGCGATGAAGCCGGCCGGTCCCATTGCGAGGGCGAAGCCGTGCAGGAACCGCGACTCATAGAACTTGCCGCGGAAGCGCATGAACAGGCTGAGCAGTCCCAATCCCAGCATCAGGAAGCCGATGCCGACCATGATGCGGAACGACCAGAAGGTCACCGGCACCGGCGGCCAGTTTTCGCGCGGAACAGTATCGAGCCCGGCCATCGGTGCATTGAGATCGTGCTTCAGGATCAGGGATCCGAGCTTGGGGACTTCGATGGCGTAGTTCACCTTGCCTTCGGTCTGGCTCGGGATGCCGAACAGGATCAGTGGGGCGCCGTGAGGGTGGCTCTCGAAGTGGCCTTCCATGGCCATGATCTTGGTCGGCTGATGCTCAAGTGTGTTGAGGCCGTGCTGATCGCCGGCCAGAATCTGCAGCGGGGCGACCAGCGTGGCCATCCACATCGCCATGGAGAACATCACGCGCGGGCCCGGCAGACGCGAGTCCTTGAGGAGATGCCAGGCGCCGACTGCGCCCACCACGAAAGCCGTGGTGAGATAGGCCGCCAGCACCATATGTACGAGCCGATATGGGAAGGACGGATTGAAGATCACCTTCCACCAGTCGGCCGCAACGAACTGACCCGCGTCGTTGATGCTGTAGCCGGCCGGCGTCTGCATCCAGGAATTGGCCGAGAGAATCCAGAACGCCGAGAACAGCGTGCCGATCGCAACCATCAGTGTGGCAAGGAAATGTAGCTTGTGACCGACACGTTCGAGTCCGAACAGCATGACGCCGAGAAAGCCTGCTTCAAGGAAGAAGGCGGTGAGGACTTCATAGGCCATCAGCGGCCCGATGATCGGCCCGGTCTTGTCGGAGAAGGCCGACCAGTTGGTACCAAACTGGTAGGACATCACGATGCCCGAAACGACGCCCATGCCGAAAGCGATGGCGAAAATCTTGAGCCAGTAGTTGAACAGATTGATGAAGACTTCGCGCCCGGTCCACAGCCATAGCGCTTCCAGTACGGCGAGATAGCTCGCAAGTCCGATCGAGAACGCCGGGAAGATGATATGAAACGATACGGTGAACGCGAACTGCGCTCGGGCTAATATGACAGGGTCAAAGCCTTCGAACATTTGCATCCGTCCAATTTTAGCTACTGGACGGATGCTATCATGCGGTTCTGGTTACGCCTACACGGCAATAATTTCGCGCGTTAGCTGCTCGCGCTCAGCAACTTCTTGATAATACTATCCATCTGCTCATATTGGCCCTCGCCGTCGTGCTGGTAGACAATTTGTCCACTCTGGTCGACGATGTATTGCGCAGGCCAATAGCGATTGCCGTAGGCGTTCCAGGTCCTGGACTCATTGTCCTGCGCTACCGGATAGGTGATGCCGTGGCGTTTCAACGCGTTCTGCACATTGCTGGCGGATTTCTCGAAAGGGAATTCCGGCGTGTGAACGCCGACAATGACGAGGCCGCGGTCGCCGTATTTGGCGTGAAGCGCCGTGACATGCGGCAGCGTGTTGACGCAGTTGATGCAGCCATAGGTCCAGAAGTCTACCAGCACGACCTTGCCGCGCAGGTTCTTGATATCGAGCGGCGCGGAATTGAACCAGTTGCTGATGCCGGTGAAATTCGGCGCGCTGCCTTGTACGGCTGCGATCTGCACCGGTGCGGTTTCGGCGCCAAATCCCGGCGCCGTCGCACCAAACAGGCACAGCATGATCAGTGAGGCCGATGTCGCGAGCGAACGTATCGTCATGGCAATCTCCGTTGTCTCAGGGTGTCAAAGGCCGATCTGGCCGCTTGGGTAAAATCCTGTCAGCCACGCGACGATCAGCGTGTCGTACTGAAAATAGGAGGCGATCGCGAAGCCGATCACGACGACGCCGAAGGCCTGCTGCAGCCGCGGCGTGATGCGGGCGAGGCTGCGCACGCGCGTCGTCACGGCCTGTCCGCCATAGGCGATGATGAGCATCGGAATGGCGGCGCCGATCGTATAGGCAATGAGGAGGATACTGGCCCAGACGACGTCCTTCGACGTGGCGATGATGGTCAGGATCGAACCCAGCACGGGGCCGGCACAGGGTGTCCAGACAAGACCCAGCGTTGTGCCGAGCACGAAGCCGCCGAAATTGCTGAGATCCGTGCTGGTGGAATTGCTGGTGAGCCCGCCGATCCGGCCCGTCAGCCATTCGAACGGCGTCGGGAAGATCATCAGCAGTCCGAAGCCGAGCAAGAGCACTGCGGCAGCGGTCCGCAGGATATTCGGATCGAAGTCGAAGATCTGCGTCAGCCCGCCGAGCAGTAGCGCAACGGCCGAGAACGATACCACAAAGCCGAACGCGATCAGCGCCGGGCGAATCCGGCTGGTCTGGCCCACAGAGGATCCGAGCAGGATCGGCAGTACCGGCAGCGTGCAGGGTGTCGCGATCGTTACGATACCAGCGAGCACAGCGAGCAGAAGATTGAGCATTGGTCTCATCCATCCAGCGCCGGCGATCAGGCCTGTTGGCATGACGCGCGCTTGATGGTCTTCGGCTGATGCAGGACGGATGTTACGCGGCGGGCGTCACGTGTTCGTGTTCTCGCTTATAGGACCAGACAAAGAACGGCCCGGAAGGGGCATCCCGTCCGGGTCGTTGGAGGCTGGAGGTTTAACGCGAAATCGGGGTCGGAAACGGGGAGCGAATACGGGTTTACGCTGCGATGCTGTCGATGCCGGCGGTCTTCAGGAGGTCGGCGAGCTGCTTGCGGGCGTAGAACATGCGGGTCTTGACCGTCGATGCGGGGATACCGATCATGCTGGCGACCTCTTCCACCGACTTCTCATGATAGTAGACGAGGTTGACGATCTCGCGATGCGCCGGCGACAGCTTGGCGACACAAGCGCGGAGAATGGCGCTGGTGCGGCTGCGATCGAGCGAGGCTTCCGGCGTGTCCGCATGGTCGGCGATTTCCATGACATCGTCCTGATCGATGTCCTCATATTTGCGCTGGCGCAGCGCGGTCAGCGCCTTGAAGCGCGCGATCGACAACAGCCATGTGGAAACCTGCGAACGGCCCTCGAACTGGCTGGCGGTCCGCCACACGTCGAGGAATACTTGGCTGACCAGATCTTCTGCCGCCGACGTGTCACGCAGCATGCGGAGAACGAAGCGATAGACCCGCACATTGTGCCGGGCATAAAGCGTGTGCATCGCCGAGCGGTCGCCGCCCGCGATATTCTCAAGCAGCATCTCGTCCGAGGTGGCGCGGGCCGTAATGATACCCTGCTGACCGGCGGCATTGAGGGCGATGACGTTCTGCATGACTAGCTCCCGTAAGAGACCGCGTTGCGGCTTCGTTGGGAGGATTGTTAAGGAGCCCGGGTTTCAGGACGTCTGCTCCAAAAGCGGAAAATGGTTTCATGGAACCGGAGAATTGTTTCGTCGCAGGATGAGCGACGAAACATTCAGAGGTGAAATGCGTGCAATTTGAATGAGATAGATTCTAAAAAACGGGCTCAGGCCTTCTCGCCCACGGGGGAGAACAAATAACCCCCGCCGCGAATTGTACGGATCACGGCGGGTTTCGTCGGATCGGGCTCGATTTTGCGGCGGATTCGCATGATCCGCAGGTCGACCGCCCGGTCGAAAGCCTCGGCATCCCTGGCATTGGCCAGTTCGAGCAGCCGTTCGCGCGAGAGCACGCGCTTCGGGTTGGCGGCGAACACCTTGAGCAGGCCAAATTCAGAGGCCGTCAGCGGATGTTCGTTGCCTTCATCATCACGCAAGGCCTGCGCTTCCAGATCGAGCCATTTCGTGCCGAAGCGCACGAGATGGTCCCTGTTCTCCTTGGCAGGCGTCGCATCGGCTGCCGTGCCCTTCGCTGGCGTGCTTCGACGCAAGACCGAGCGGATGCGCGCCATCAATTCGCGGAGTTCGCAGGGCTTGGCGATATAATCGTCGGCGCCGAGTTCGAGGCCGACGACGCGGTCGATCGGGCTTGCGGTGGCAGTCAGCATGATCACCGGCACATTGATGCGGCTCTTGAGGTCACGGATGATCGAGAGCCCGTCCTCTTCCGGCATGTTGAGGTCGAGCACCACGAGATCCGGCACCTTGGTCTCGATCTCGCTGCGCAGGCTCTTGCCGCCGTCGCACAGGGTCACGGCAAAGCCGTGCATCTTGAGATAGTCGCCCACCATTTCGCGGGCGGGCGCTTCGTCGTCGACAATGATGATATGCGGGCTCTGGCTCATGACAGGCCCTCACTGGTGGCTGGCAGCAGGATGGTGAAGGTGGCGCCCTGGCCTGGGCCGGGACTATGTGCGTTCACTTCGCCGCCATGCATTTCGATGATGCGCTTGACGATCGACAGGCCGAGGCCGGTCGAGCTTTCGCCGCCGGTCGGCTTGGCTGACAGCCTCTGGAAGCGGCCAAACAGCCGGTCCAGATCTTCCGGCGACAGGCCGGCACCTTCATCGCTGATGCTGATGCGGACATAACCGGCCTCGTCCGTGATCAGCAGCGCGATCTTGCCGCCAATCGGGCTGTATTTGATGGCGTTGCTGACGAGGTTGTCGATGGCCTCGCGCATCCGGTCGGCGTCGCACATGGTGAGATCGTGGTGGGCGGGCGCGGAGACGGAGAGATCCTGCTGCTTGTTCATGGCAGACGGCCGGTTCGCTTCCGCGACGTCCCGGACCAGTGTCGCCAGATCCACCGGCTCGCGGCGGATGGTGATATCGAAGGCGTCCGCCATGGCGTCGGAGATCAGGTGATCGACCATCGCGGTCAGTCGCCTGGTGGCGTCCCGGATGTGATCGACCTGCGCGGCGATATTCTCCTTCGGCGATCCTGCCGATATCAGCTCGGTCAGCATCTCGGTGCGGCCGAGGATCACGCCGAGTGGATTCTTCAGGTCATGGGCGACGGTGCCCAGAATCTCGTTCTTGAAGCCGTTGGCGCGTTGCAGCCGCAGCCACTGCGCAGAGAGCCGGCGATTGGCCTGCATCAGCGCGCGGGTGCGCTGTGCCACGCGATCTTCCAACTGTGTATTGGCCTCATGCAGTTGCTGATAGAGGATCACATTGTCGAAGGCGATCGACAGCCGGCTGCCGAAGATCTCCACCAGCGAACGATCGGTCTCCGACAGCGGCCGCTCTGCCTGCAGCAGCACGACAACCTCGCGGCCGCTTCCGGTGCGGATATAGAGCGCGGTCCGATGGTCGGCGAAATCATGCTTGCGGCGCCTGAAGGCCTCTTCAACCATCTGGCGCAGGTCCGGGTCGAGCGAATGCGAGGTCGCGGTGCCCATGAAGCGGCTGTAGCAGCCCGATCCGGCGAGCACGGCATAGTCGTCACCGATGGCGCCGCCGTCGCGCAGCACCAGGATGCCCGCACAATCCACATTCAGCAGCGACGCCATCTGCGTCAGCACGCCTTCGGCGAGCCGCTGCATCGATTTGAAATCGTACAGCGTCGAGGCAGCGTCGATAATGATTTCGAGGCCGCGCCGGGTCTGCACCATGCGTTCGAGCTGCTGATAGCTGCGCAGCGCCGCCGTCAGCGAGGTGAACAGCTTGTCGGCGGTCAGTTCGGTCTTCGCCTTGTAGTCGTTGATGTCATAGTCGACGATGACGCGGCGCTCCGGCGCCTGACCGGGCTGGCCGGTGCGCAGGATGATGCGCACCGTTTCGTTGTGCAGTTCGTTGCGGATGAACTCGACCAGTTCGAGGCCGGCCGCGTCCGTCTCCATGATGACGTCGAGCAGCACGGCCGCGATATCCGGATGCGCGCGCATCAGGGCCTGGCCTTCCGCGGCGGAATAGGCCGACAGGATTTCCAGCGACTGGCCGTTCAGCGTGTAGTCGCTCAGGGCGAAGCGCGTGCCTTCATGCACGGCCTGGTCATCGTCGATGACCGCGATCTTCCATTTTCGGTTATTGGATTCTTCCGGAACGTCGCCGGAGTCTTCAATCAGGTAGAGGACATCGTCCTGGTCGGCCATTGCGTCGTCCCGTCAAATGATCCCGCGGCGCCAGTGGCGGCCCGCGGCATGATAATGCGAAATGTCGTGCCTTGTCCCAATCTTGACTCCAGCATCATCCGGCCCCCCAGCTGCTGGGTCACCAGATTGTAGACGATGTGGAGGCCAAGGCCGGTGCCGCCTTCGTTGCGGCGCGTGGTGAAAAACGGATCGAAGGCCTGCCGCTGCACGTCCGGGCTCATGCCCGCGCCGTTGTCGGAGAAGCTGATCTCGATATCGTCGGCGCCGCGCGGCTTGGCGGTGATGGCAATGGCGCCGGGCTTGCCGTCCGGGAATGCGTGATTGGCCGCATTCAGGAACAGGTTGGTCAGGATCTGGCCGTAGGAACCGGGATAGCCATCAATCATCAGCCCGTCCGGTACATCGACTGTCAGCGTGATCGGCGCCTTCTTCAGGACCGGGCGCAGGCTGGCGATGATCTGATCGGTGGCCTCGGAGAGGCTGAACTGCCGCCGCTCGGCATGGGAACGATCGACGGCGACCTGCTTGAAGGACTGAATAAGTTCGCCGGCACGATGCAGGTTGGCGACCAGTTGCTGCGCCGCATCGCGCGACGTCTTGACGAACTCTTCGAGTTGCGAGCGCCGCAGCGGGGCATTGGAGCGCAGCTCCGCCTCGAACATCTCCGTGCGCCGTGCAAAGCTGGAGGCCACGGTCAGGCTGATGCCGATCGGATTGTTGACCTCATGGGCGACACCCGCGACCAGCCCACCAAGGGCGGCCAGCCGTTCGGCATCGATCAAATTCTGCTGGGCGGCATTGAGCTCGAGCAGGGCGCTCTCGGCCTTCTCCTTCGATGCGCGCAGCTCGTTCTCGGCTTCGCGCTTGGCGACAGCATTCTCGCGGAACACTTCCACGGCGCGGGCCATGGCGCCGACTTCGTCCTTGGCGGCGGTGCCCTGGACCTTGCGATCATAGTCGCCCGAGGTGATCGCGCGCATCGAGGCCATGATCTGCTGCAGCGGCAGCCGGATGCTCAACGCGATGATGATGCCGGCCGTGATGATCAGCCCGAGGAATGCCGCGGCGATGACCATGACATTGCGGGAAATCGCCGTCAGCGTGCGATCGAAGGTGGCCTGCGCGGACTGCTCGCGCTGCCGCATCTTGACGGACAGGCCATCGATGGCCGCGATGGTGTCGGCCTGGCTCGCGTCGATTGAATTGCGCAGCAAATCCGTACGGCCGGAGAGCTGCTCGGACAGTTTCGCGAGCCCCTGGCGCAGTGCAACTGCGCGGCCCTTGAGCCGCTGCAATGCGATGCGCTGCAGGTCATTGTCGGCGAGATCCGTCATGACCGGGATGGTGCGTTCGATCGTTTCTGTGTTGCGCCGCGCATCCTCGGCCGAGGCGGATGCCAGCGACAGATAATAGGCGTTGGCGGCGACCAGCATCGCGGTGAATGCCTCACGCGATTTGCCCAGCGCAGGCCAGATCAGCGCGTCGCGCTGGCCGGTGGCGCCTTCGATGATCGAGTACAGCCCCGCCATATCCTTGGCAGGCCCGAGCACCTGTTCCTCATAGGTCTTGGCGATGGTGGTCTGAAGCGTGCGCAATTCGCCGAAGCCGCTGAGGAAGCGCTCGGTGACACGCTCGAGCTCGGCAACGGAACCGGACAGCATGGGGTCGGTCGAGGCGCGGGTGTTCAACGTGCCGAGCACAGCCTCGCGGAGCAGCAGGATTTCCGCGAACAGTTCGGGGCTGGGCTGATTGATATAGCGATGGATCAGGTTCTGCAGCCGGCCGGTCTCGCTCTCAAGCAGGGCCAGAACCTGATCGGATTGGCGAACCTGGCGCACATCGTCCCAGGCGGAGGACAGCACCCGCGAGCCGCTCCAGATCAATCCGGCGAGGACGAGGACGACCGCCGAGTTCAACGCTGCGATGGACAGAATGCGCCAGCGGATCGGAATCGCACGGACAGCCGCAACGATGCCGGTCCGGCCTCGCGCCGCCAGCTCGTCCTGTCCTTCAGCAACTCCGTTGTGCGGGCTCGTCACCACAGGTGTGTCATTTCGCCTTGCGAAAGGTTCAATCGGTGAGGAAGCCGTGCGTCACAACCCGGCAACTCCATTTTTATAGTCCGAAAGAGTTTCGTTGAGGTTGCGAGACAGTTCAATGTAGCAAATAGCGGTGTTGCTGGCTATTGATCTGCAACGACTGGTTGAATGGCGGCCGGCCCGATTGAACCGACCGTCGCGCAGACGCAACAGAGTGCTGTGGCAAACAGTGCCCGGTGCACGCCGCTGCGCGGGGCTATTCAATCAAAACGATAGTGGAATCATTATTTTATTGGGTGGAGACGTTTTGTCTCCCAATAAGACTGATCGCACAGCAGGCCGGCAGCCGACGGCATTGAAGGGCAGGATGAGATGAAGTTGAAGGCGGTGCTCGGATATCTCGCGCTTGCGGTGACGGTCAGCCAGGTGGCGACGCCTGCATGCGCCACCGACATCCAGTGGTGGCACGCGATGTCCGGAGAACTCGGCCGGCATGTCGAAAAACTGGCCGCGGATTTCAACGCCACACAGACGGGCTACCGCATCGTTCCGGTCTACAAGGGCAACTATACCGAGACCGTCACCGCGGCCATCTTTGCCTTCCGGTCGCGGAGCCAGCCGGCCATCGTCCAGGTCAATGAAATCGCGACTGCCACTATGATGGCCGCGAAAGGGGCGACCTATCCCGTCTATGAGCTGATGCGCGATCAGGCGGAGGCGTTCAATCCATCGGCCTATCTGCCGGCCGTTACGGGTTACTACACCGATATGGCCGGCAATATGCTGTCGTTCCCGTTCAATGCGTCGACGCCGATCCTCTACTACAACAAGGATCTGTTCCGGGCTGCCGGGCTCAACCCGGACGAGTCGCCGCGGACCTGGCCCGAACTGGGCGCCGCTGCCCAGCGATTGCGGACGGCAGGCGCAGTTTGCGGTTTCACGACGGCGTGGCCGTCATGGATCAACGTCGAGAACTTCTCGGCATTCCACAACATTCCGGTGGCGACCCGGTCCAATGGTCTCGGCGGTCTGGACGCGGTCCTGACCTTCAACAATCCGCTGATGGTGCGGCATATTACGCAACTCGCCGAATGGCAGAAGACCAAGGTCTTCGATTACAGCGGTCGCGCGACAGCGGCTGAACCGCGCTTTCAGAAGAGCGAATGCGGAATCTTCCTGGGCTCGTCGGGCACCCGCGCCGACATTCTCGCCAATGCGAAATTCGAGGTCGGCTACGGCATGATGCCGTATTGGCCCGATGTCACGGCCGCGCCGCAGAATTCGATCATCGGCGGCGCAACGCTCTGGGTACTGCGCGATCGCCCACGCGAAGAATATAAAGGCGTGGCGAAGTTCTTTGCGTTTCTGTCGCAGCCCGAAGTGCAGGCGACCTGGCATCAGAAGACGGGCTATTTGCCGATCACGCGCGCCGCCTATGAACTCACGCGCCAGCAGGGCTTTTACGACCGCAACCCCGGCACCGTGAAATCCATCGAACAGATCACGCTCAAAACGCCCACGGAAAACTCGAAGGGATTCCGCCTCGGCTCGTTCACGCTGATCCGTGACGCCATCGAGGATGAGCTGGAGCTGGCCATTAGCGGCAAGAAACCCGCGCAGGAGGCACTCGATGCAGCAGCAGAGCGCGGCAACAAATTGCTGCGCCAGTTCGAACGCGCCAATCCGGTGCAATGACGAAGGCAAACGGGCGCGCCGCTGTATAGAAAGGGGGCGATCTTCGCGAGCTGCTAACGAAGGTCATATCGCAGCGGAACGTTGAACGAATCCGTGCCACCGATCTTTTCCGGTGGAAATGGTGGAAAGGGCTGTGCCCGGCGAACCATGGCCAGTGTTTCGGCATCGAGCGCTTGATTTCCGGAGGATCCCAGAAGGCGAGAAGACACCACGCGACCGCCGCGATCGAGTGTAAAGGCAATCCTGACAATCGCCGTGCCTGACTGACCGGTGCGGGCACTCTGGGGGAATTGCTTGAAGCGTTGCAAGTGTGATTGAACGAGCTGATTGTAAGACGCAGACGCTGCCCTGGAGGCACCGGCCGCTGCCGCCGATGCTGCCGGCGCGATACGCTCAGCGCGCGGCGCTGCAGTGGTCCGCGGTGCAGCCGGCGTATCGCTTGGTTTCTTTTTGACCTCGGCGCGTACCGGTTTCGGCCTGGGTTTCTCAGGCGCCGGCTTGGGCGGATCGGGGGCAATCTTGGCGGGCTCCGGCGCCGGCTCGGCCTTCTGCTCGGGCGGTGCCTCGACGACCGGCTTCTCCATCAGCGGCGTCGGCGGGATCTGCTCTTCTGCCTGCTTCTGCTGAACCGGTTCAGGCGGCGGCTCGGACGGCGCTTCCGACTGCTGCATCTCGGGGCCGGGTGCGACGTCGAGCGGCTGTGTTTCCGGCGCAGCAGTCGCCGGCGCCATGTCGATCATGATGGCGGGAATTGCGACGCCCGGCGGGTTTGGTTGACGATACCACCAGATCCCGACGGCGATCAGGCCGGCATGGATCGCGATAATGGCCATGGCCGAACCAGCCCAACGAAGACGGACGCTGTCGGTCGGCGCATGCAGCGCAAAGACGTTCATGGTGCAGAGGTTCGTCCGTCGAGGCCGACCAGTGCGACCTTGAGATAACCTGCATTGCGCAACAGGTTCATCACGTCCATCAGGTCGCCATAGCTCACGACCTTGTCCGCGCGCAGGAAGATGCGCTCATCCTTGTTGTTCTTGGTCGCAGCATCCAGCGTGCCGCTCAGCGTATCGCGCGGGATGATGTCTTCGCCGACGGCGATTGTGAGGTCGGGTTTGACGGTGACGAAGACCGGCTTGTCGGGACGCGGCTGCGGTTCTACGGCGCTTGCCGGCAAATCGACACCGAGATCGACCGTCGCCAGCGGCGCTGCCACCATGAAGATGATCAGCAGAACCAGCATCACGTCGATGAAAGGCGTCACATTGATTTCGTGATTGACCTCGAGGTCATCACCGCCGCTTGGGCGTCCACCCAGTCTCGTCGCCATGATCTATTCCGCCGCGCGCGAGATCGGCAGGCCGCGACGGCCATGATCGCGGCTGATCAGCAGCATGACTTGCGCCGAGGCGTCACCCAGGAGTGCGCGATAGGTCGTGATGTTGCGGACGAGCTGGTTGTAGATGATCACCGCCGGAATGGCCGCAACGAGACCAAGCGCCGTCGCCAGCAACGCTTCGGCGATGCCAGGCGCGACGACCGCAAGGTTGGTGGTCTTGGTTTCCGAAATGCCAATGAAGGCGTTCATGATGCCCCAGACCGTTCCGAACAGGCCGACAAAGGGCGCAGTCGCACCAATCGTTGCGACTACGCCGATGCCGCGGGCGATACGCCGCGACATCGCCTGCTCGACGCGCTCGAGCCGGAGTGCAATGCGCTCCTTGAAGCCGTCATCGAACAGTCCGTGGGATAGCGCAGTCTCGCGAACCGCCGAATGAATCAATTGCGCCACGGGATCGCGGGCATCGGCGCTGTCGCGCTCGACCTGTGCCAGTGTCGTGTCGCTCTCGAGTATTTCGAGGCGCCGCTTGGCGAAGCGTGTTTCGCGGCCGAGTTCGATGGTCTTTGCGAGCCAGACCGTCCAGGTCACCAGCGAGGCGATAGCAAGACCGATCATGACGGCCTTCACCACAATGTCGGCATTCATGAACATGCCCCATGGGGACAGGTTATGTGGCAGCAAATTGTGTGGCAGCAATGCTTCCGCGGTCGCGGCCATGGCAGCCTGGGGAACAGCTACAGTTCCGAAAACCGCGACGAATGCAGCAGTGAGGAGAGATCGGTATGTTGTCATAGAGGCTGCATTCCGTCGGTGGAAGTTTGCATTTGTGGGCTGCTGATCCAGAATAGCTTTGCGGGCGAAGGATGTCGCCCTCCGGGGGCGAGTTGAGGCCTAAACTGGAGCGATTCCAAGGTCATTGGGCTCAAAATCTCATACTCGTGAAGAGCCGCACGCCGCGTCCGGGCTGCAGCACCTCCGCCTTCTTGAAGGAGATGTGGTTGCGGACCTGCTCGTCGAGCAGATTGTCTCCGGTGACGCCGAAGGTGATGTCTCGCAGGCCACCGTCGACCTTCGCGAATATGTGGGTGTAGCTCACCTCCGCCTTCAGCAAGTTGTAGCCGGCGGTCGACGTTTCATTGAGCGCAATGTCATCCTGCGTGAATGCATGCAGGACACCCAGACGTGCATACCATTCGGCGCTACGCCACCAGATGCCGCCGCCAACGCGCATCGGTGCGATGCGCGGAACATTGCTGCCATCGGCAAAGGTCGCGCGGACCACGTCGAACTGGGTATCGATCCCGAACATGCCGTCGCTGAGCGGCGTCACATCGAGTTGGGCCATCAGCTCGGCGCCGCGAAAATTCGCATTCCGCTGGCCATAGGCCACTTGTAGCAGCGGGCCTGTCGCGCCGCAGCTTGCGAAAGTATCGGTGCAGAAATTGCCGGTCACCTGTTTGAAAATGAAATCGAGATAGCGCGTGTAATACAGGCTCGCCTCAAAACGAAGCTGGCCGGTGCTGCGCCTCAGGCCGACTTCGACCGATTCTGCGGTTTCGATTTTCAGATCCGGATTACCGATGACGAAGGTGCCGGATGCGCCGTCGGAGCCGCGCGAATAGAGTTCCGGCGCGGCCGGTGCGCGCTGCGCTCGCTGGACACTCAGATTGGCGACCATGTCCCAGGGCAGTGATTTCAGTAGCCCGAAGCTGAAGCTCTTCGGCGTGAAATCGCGCGTCGCTGCGGTTTCGGAGAATGTGTCGGGCGGGGGCAGGAAATTGCCGGGGAAAATCGGCGCCATGCCGGACACCGAAAGATGTTCGATGCGGCCGGCGGCCTGGAATTTCAGGGTGTCCGAGAGCTGCAATTGTTCGAACACGAAGCCCGCAGCCGTGTCTGTATTGGTGGGCGCAAGCAAGCCGCCGAGCAGGCCGGCAGTGCCGAGCTTGCGATTGCTGGCCTGCACGCCCCAGTTTCCGGTCAATGCACCGAGCGGCGTTGCGACCGCGGCGTGGTCCAGTTCGAAGCGGCCTTCGACTTCCTTGTTGGTGATGGTGTTTTGCACGCCATCGACGCCATTGCCGCCGATGCCGAGCTCGTTATGCTTGTAGTCGCTGACGCCGAACGTATAGCGGATCGCAGCGATGCCTTCGGTCGGCGCACGCCATTCGCCCTTGCTGGTCACCTTGGTCTGTTCGAGATCGACGCGAGTCCGCGACGCGGATTCGGCGATGCCGGGGATATGATACAGGCTGGTGATGTGCTGGATCGCGGTGCCGATATAGCCGCCATCGAAGATGTAGGAGCCGCCGACCGATTGGCCCTCCGAGCGGAGTCTCGTATTGGCCTGTACGCCGCCGCCGGGAATTCTGTAGTCGCCGGCGCTGCGGCCGAAGGCGTCGACGTGAATGGCGACGTTGTTGCCTGACGCATCGATGCTGGCTGCGCCGTCGATGCTGCTATCCACCGAGGAGCCGCCGCCCTTGATACGTGCGCTGAAATTGTCGGGGACCAGGTTTTCCGGAATGCGGTTGTTGCTGGCATTGACGACACCGCCGATGGCCTGATTGCCGTAGCGCAACGTCGCCGGACCGCGGATCACCTCGATCTTGTCGGCGGACAGCGGATCGACCGGGACCTGATGGTCCTGGCTGAAATCCGACGCGTCCTGGCTGCCGATGCCGTTCTCCTGGATGCGGACGCGATAGTCGTCGAGGCCGCGAATGTTCGGCCTGCTTGCGCCCGGCGCAAAGGTCGATGCCGCGATGCCGGGCTGGGTCGCCAGCAGGTCGGCGATGGACGCCGAGGTCGTGCGCTGCAGGGCGTCGCCGGTCAGCAGGGTGGTGGACTGGAAGCCGTCAGCTTCTTTCTGCCGCTCGGCGCTAACCACGATTTCCGACAGCGTTTGCCCTTCCTGGGCCTTTGCCTCGCCAATCCAGACCGCTGAGAGGCACGCCGCCCCCGTGATCGATGCCGTCGACCCCCACCACTTCAAACTCACGCCATTCCCCAAATGTTCTGATCTGATGCAAATGCTAATGCGAACTATTCGCATTAGTGAGTTGGAACCGGTGTATGTCAAGCCGTAGATCGATCGAGCAACGATGAGGCAGGAGCTCAAGAGAGGCCATAAAATGTGCAAGGCCATATCTTTGTATGCAATTTCAAGCTCCGCCTGAGTAGGCGGGTCGTGAGGGCATGCTGGAAAAATATCAGTCTAATCAGTCGCATAAATGGAGATTAGGCCTTCGTTAAGCTCTGGCACGAAGTTTGCGATGTCTGTTCCCAAACCGATCTGTTCGCGCCTTTTGGGAGAGCAAAAATGAAGCGTCGTGATTTTCTGAAAACCGCCACAGGCGCCGCGGCCGGCGCCATGGTCTCCGGTCCGGCGATCTTTTCGCCAGCCAGGGCGGATGCCCGGTCCGAAACCCTGCTGATCGTTTCCGAAAGCGGACCCAACAATCTCGATATCCATGGCGTCGGCACCAACGTGCCCGGCTATGAGGTATCGTGGAACTGCTACGACCGTCTGATCGGCCACGAGATGAAGGCAGGCCCCGGCGGGGTGCCCTATTACGACCGCGACAAGTTCAAGCCCGAACTCGCCGAGGACATGACCATCAGCGACATGTCGGCGACCTTCAAGCTGCGCAAGAACGCCAAGTTTCACGACGGCACGCCGGTGACGGCGAAAGACGTGAAGTGGTCGCTGGATCGTTCGGTCAGCGTCGGCGGTTTTCCGACCTTCCAGATGAGCGCCGGCTCGCTGAAGAAGCCCGAGCAGTTCGTGATCGTCGACGATCACACCGTGCGGGTCGATTTCGCGACCAAGGATCGCCTGACGATTCCTGATCTCGCTGTCATCGTGCCCTGCGTCATCAATTCCGAACTGGTGAAGAAGAACGCCACCGAGAAGGATCCGTGGGGGCTCGAATACACCAAGATGCAGACAGCCGGCGGCGGCGCCTACAAGGTGACCAAGTGGACCGCTGGCACCGAAGTGGTGATGGAGCGCAATGACGACTGGGTCTGTGGTCCGATGCCGAAGATCAAGCGCGTGATCTGGCGCATGGTGCCACAGGCCGGCAACCGGCGTGCGCTGCTGGAGCGCGGCGATGCCGACATGTCCTATGAACTGCCCTACAAGGACTTCCAGGAGATCAAGGCCAACGGCAAGCTCGATGTCGTGTCGCTGCCGTTCTCCAACGGCATCCAGTATATCGGCATGAATGTCACCAAGCCGCCCTTCGACAATCCGAAGGTGCGCCAGGCGGTGGCCTATGCGCTGCCCTATCAGAAGATCGTCGATGCCGTGTTGTTCGGTCTCGCCAATCCGATGTTCGGTGCATCGGCCGACAAGCCCACCGAAGTCGCGTGGCCGCAGCCGCACAAATACAACACCGACATGGCCAAGGCGAAGGCATTGCTCGCGGAGGCCGGCTATCCCAACGGCTTCGAGACCACGATCTCGTTCGATCTCGGCTTCGCCGTGGTGAACGAGCCGCTCTGCGTGCTCGTACAGGAAAGCCTCGCGCAGATCGGTATCAAGACCACCATCAACAAGATCCCCGGCGCCAACTGGCGCACCGAGCTGAACAAGAAGGAGATGCCGCTCTACACCAACGTGTTCTCCGGCTGGCTCGATTACCCCGAATACTTCTTCTACTGGTGCTATCACGGCGACAATTCGGTGTTCAACACCATGAGCTACAAGTCGCCGGAGATGGATAAGCTCATCAACGGTGCGCGCATCGCTGCCGCAACCGGCGACAAGGCAGCCTATGATGCCGACGTGAAGGGCTTCGTCGATCTCGCTTTCACCGACATGCCGCGGATCCCGCTGTACCAGCCCTATGTCAACGTGGCGATGCAGAAGAACATCTCGGGCTACCAGTACTGGTTTCACCGCCGGCTCGATTACCGGGCGCTGGTGAAGGCGTGAGCGGGCGCGTAGCAAATGGGGAGTAGCGAATAGTGACAGAAAACATCCTGGCTCCATTCGCCATTGACCATTCGCCATGCGCGCGAACCGACGGGAGCTCCGCATGCTGAGCCTGATCGGCAAACGCCTGATGTTCGCGATCCCCTCCCTGATCGGTGTCGTGATCGTCACGTTTCTGCTGACGCGCGCGCTGCCCGGCGATCCCGCGGCCTATTTCGCAGGGCCCTCGGCGGACAAGCAGGCGATCGAGGAAATCCGCAAGAAGCTCGGCCTCGACAAGCCGCTGATCGAGCAGTTCTTCCGCTATACGGCGGACCTCGCCAAAGGCGATTTCGGCAATTCGCTGACCACCGGCCAGCCGGTGGCCACCGAAATTCGCAATCGCCTGCCGGCCTCGGCGGAGCTGACGCTGCTGGGCCTGTTCGTCTCGGTCGTGATCGCCATTCCGCTCGGCATTCTCGCGGCCACCCGGCCGGGCTCGTGGATCGATCACCTCTGCCGGGTGACGACGACGGCCGGCGTGTCGCTGCCGGTGTTCTTCACCGGCCTGGTGCTGGTCTATGTGTTCTATTTCAGGCTGGGCTGGTCCCCGGCGCCGCTCGGACGACTGGATGTGTTCGCATCGACGCCTCCCAATGTGACCGGCTTCTATCTGATCGACAGTCTCATCGCCCGTGACTGGGAAGCCTTCAGGTCCGCCTTCAACCAGTTGATCCTGCCGACGGCGACGCTGGCGATCTTCTCGCTGGCGCCGATCGCGCGCATGACCCGCGCGTCGATGCTGGCGATCCTGTCGTCCGATTTCGTCCGTACGGCCCGCGCCAGCGGTCTGTCGCCGCGCGCCGTGATCGTCACCTATGCGTTCCGCAACGCCATGCTGCCGGTGATCACGACGCTGTCGATGACGTTCTCGTTTCTGCTCGGCGCCAATGTGCTGGTCGAGAAGGTTTTCGCCTGGCCGGGTATCGGCTCATACGCGGTGGAGGCCCTGATTTCGTCGGACTTCGCGCCGGTGCAGGGCTTCGTTCTGACGATGGCCGTCATGTATGTGCTGATCAACCTGTTCATCGACATTCTCTACGGCGTGATCGATCCCCGCGTGCGGCTGGAAGGCTGAGGTGTAAACCATGAACGCTGTCACGCCTGTCGATTCCGAAGCCGTTCTCGCGCCGAAGCCGGCGCCCGCAAAGCGCACATCCGGCCTTGCCGCGACGCTCTCGCACACGCGCTACATTCTCGGCGAGAATCGCGTCACGGCTTTCGCCTTCGGGCTGCTGGTGCTGATCGTCTTCGCCGCGCTGGTCGGTCCCTACATCGTGCCTTACGATCCGCTCGCCAGCGACACGGCGCAGGCGCTGACGGCGCCGTCGGCGGCGCACTGGTTCGGCACCGATCAGCTTGGCCGTGATATTTTCAGCCGCGTCGTCGTTGCGACCCGGCTCGATTTCTTTATTGCCATTGCCTCGGTGGCCCTCGTCTTCGCCATGGGCGGTCTTGCCGGCATCGCCTCGGGCTATTTCGGCGGCTGGACCGATCGCATCGTCGGCCGCATCGCCGATACGATCATGGCGTTCCCGCTATTCGTGCTGGCCATGGGCATCGTCGCTGCGCTCGGCAACACCGTGCAGAACATCATCATCGCCACGGCCATCGTGAACTTCCCGCTTTATGCGCGTGTCGCGCGCGCCGAAGCCAATGTCCGCCGCGAGGCCGGCTTCGTGCAGGCGGCCCGGCTGTCAGGCAATAGCGAGCTGCGCATCCTGCTGGTGCATATCCTGCCCAACATCATGCCGATCATGATCGTGCAGATGTCGCTGACCATGGGTTACGCGATCCTCAATGCCGCTGGCCTCTCCTTCATCGGTCTTGGTGTCCGCCCGCCGACCGCGGAATGGGGCATCATGGTCGCCGAAGGCGCGTCCTTCATGGTCTCGGGCGAATGGTGGATCGCGCTGTTTCCCGGCCTCGCGCTGATGATCGCGGTGTTCTGCTTCAACCTGCTGGGCGACGGTCTGCGCGACATCGTCGATCCGCAGCGGAGGACGTGACGATGCAAGCACCCTCCGTTCGCTTTCTTAACCTCTCCCCGCTCTGCGCGGGGAGAGGTCGACGCTCGCGTAGCGAGCGGCGGGTGAAGGGCAGGGCACTGACCTCGCCATCAATGCGGGTGTTTGCGGATCGCAAGAGCCCCTCACCCCAACCCTCTCCCCGCAAGGGCGGGGCGAGGGAGCCTACCGCGCACGTGGAGACATCGGCATGACCGCTCAACCGCTTCTCGACGTGAGCGATCTCACTGTCGAATTCGCTACACGACGCGGCATCGTCAAGGCCGTGCAGCACGTCAATATTTCCGTGGCCAAGGGCGAGACGCTGGGCATTGTCGGCGAATCGGGTTCGGGAAAATCCGTGACGTCCTATGCGGTGATGCGCATTCTCGACCGCGCCGGCAAGATCGCCGAAGGCTCGGTGATGTTCTCCGGCGTCGACATCAAGGGCGCAACCGAGAACCAGATGCGCGATCTGCGCGGCCGCGAAATCTCGATGATCTTCCAGAATCCGCGTGCGGCGCTGAATCCGATCCGCAAGGTGGGCGATCAGATCGAGGACGTGCTCCGTCAGCATGCACAGGCGGGCAGCGGCACCCGCGCCGAAAAGGCTATCGAAGCTCTCGAACAGGTCAAGATCGCACGTCCGCGCGAGCGCTATCATGCCTATCCGTTCGAACTTTCGGGGGGCATGTGCCAGCGCGTGGTGATCGCTCTGGCGCTGGCCTGCAATCCACAGCTCCTGATCGCCGACGAGCCGACCACCGGCCTCGATGTCACGACGCAGAAAGCGGTGATGGATCTGGTCGTCGAGCTCACCAGGAGCCGCGGCATGTCGACGATCCTGATCACTCATGATCTCGGTCTTGCCGCTGCCTATTGCGACCGTGTCGTGGTGATGGAGAAGGGCAGGGTGGTGGAGACGGCGCTGTCGGCCGATATCTTCGCCAATCCGCAGCACGCCTATACCAAGAAGCTGATGCAGGCGACCCCGCGGCTCGGCGTCTCGCTGCGCGATCTGCTGCCGGCCGAAGAACGCGCGGCGATGCCGGTGTTCACCGCAGCGGGCACCTCCTTAACCTCTCCCCGCTTGCGGGGAGAGGTCGACGCGCGCAGCGCGTCGGGTGAGGGGGAGCCGGCGAGTGAATCTCTGACGCTCCCTCACCCGAACCCTCTCCACGCAAGCGGGGAGAGGGAGCAGATTGCCGCTGACGCCGCACCTCTCCTCACCGTCGAAAACCTGGTCAAGGAATATGCCCGCCAGGGCGCGACCGCCTCACTTGCCAGACTGTTCTCGCGCAAGCCGCCGACCGAGCCCGATAAGTTCCGCGCGGTTGACGGCATCAGCTTCACGGTCGGACATGGCGAGAGCGTCGGTCTTGTCGGGGAATCCGGCTGCGGCAAGTCGACGACGTCGATGATGGTGATGCGGCTGATCGATAAGACCTCGGGTCGTATCTCGTTCGACGGCGATGAGATCGGTGAGATCGCCCCGAATGCCTTTGCGCGGTTGCCGCTGCGCAAGAGCATCCAGATGGTGTTTCAGGATCCCACCGACAGCCTCAATCCGCGCTTTACGGCTGCGCGGGCCATCGCCGACCCGATCATGCAGCTCGGCGATATCAAGGGTTCCGATGCGCTGCGTGCAAAATGCGAGGACCTCGCGCGCCAGGTCGGCCTGCCGCTCGAATTGCTCGATCGCTTTCCGCACCAGATGTCCGGCGGCCAGAAGGCGCGCGTCGGCATCGCCCGCGCCATTGCGCTGCAGCCGAAGCTGATCATCCTGGACGAGCCGACCGCCGCGCTCGACGTGTCCGTGCAGGCAGTGGTGCTGAACCTGCTGCAGGACCTCAAGCAGTCGATGGGGATGAGCTATTTGTTCGTATCGCACGATTTGAATGTGGTGCGTTTGCTGTGCGATCGTGTCATCGTGATGCGCACGGGGCGGATCGTCGAGCAGGGCCTGACCGAGGCCGTGCTGGATGCGCCGCAGGATAACTACACGAAGGAACTGCTGTCGGCGATCCCGCATCCGCCGCTGCCGGTTCATTGAGACGAGATCGAGAGAGGGACCGTGGCCGAACCGCTTGATGATTATATCGACGCCGTCGCCGAGGCGTTGGGACTGCCGATCGAAGACGCGTGGAAGCCGTCCGTCCGTGCCAATCTCGCGGTGACGCTGAAGATGGTCGGCATGGTCGATGAATTCCCGCTGCCAGATGAAACCGAACCGGCGAGCATCTATGCAGCTTGATCCCGTTATCACCTCCGAAGGCGATTGGCGCCCGGCGTCGGACATCGCGCAGGCAGTCGCCGCAAAGAAAATCCGGGCACTCGCGGTCACTGAAGCGGCGCTTGCGCGGATCGCGCAGCATAATCCGGTCCTGAACGCCTTCACCGACGTGACTGCCGACCGCGCGCGCGCCACGGCGAGGGCGCTGGATGCCGCAATTGCCGCGGGCAAAAATGTCGGCCCGCTCGCGGGCGTGCCATTTGCGGTGAAGAACCTGTTCGATGTCTCCGGCCTGCCGACCCGCGCCGGCTCCAAGATCAATCGGGATCGCCCGGCCTCGACCCGTGATGCGACGCTGGTCGAGCGCATGGAGGCCGCCGGCGCCGTACTGGTCGGCGCGCTCAACATGGGCGAATACGCCTATGATTTTACGGGCGAGAATATCCACGACGGGCCGTCGCGGAATCCGCATGACGTGACCCGGATGACCGGCGGCTCTTCGGGCGGCTCCGGCGGCGCGGTCGGCGGCAGTCTCGTGCCGATTGCCCTGGGGTCGGACACTAATGGCTCGATCCGCGTGCCGTCGTCGTTCTGCGGCATCTTCGGCCTGAAACCGACCTATGGCCGGCTGTCGCGCGCGCGCTCGTTTCCGTTTGTCGCGAGCTTCGACCATCTCGGCCCGTTCGCGCGATCGGTCGAAGACCTCGCGCTGGCCTACGACGCCATGCAGGGACCCGATGCCGAGGATGCCGCGTGTTCAACCCGCGCCATCGAGTCGGTGACGGCGCTGCTGGCCCAGGACATCGGCGATCTCAGAATCGCTCCGGCTGGCGGGTACTTCCGCAAGAACCTGTTTCCGGAAGCTCGGGAAGCCGTTGCCCGCGTCACCAGAGCGCTCGGCGTGACACGCGACGTCGAATTGCCCGAGGCCGCGCGCGCGCGTTCCGCGGCCTATGTCATCTCGACCGTTGAGGGCGCCTCACTGCATCTGGATCGCCTGCGCACGCGGCCCAATGATTTCGATCCCGCGGTGCGTGATCGGTTGCTGGCCGGCGCCATGGTGCCGGCGCCGCTGGTCGACCGTGCGCAGAAATTTCGTCGCTGGTACCGCGCGAAGGTGCTCGACCTGTTCAAGGACGTCGACGCGATCATCGCGCCGGCAACGCCCTGCATCGCGCCGAAGCTGGGGCAGGCGACTTTCCTGCTCGACGGCGTCGAGCTGCCGGTGCGCGCCAATATCGGCATCCACACCCAGCCGATTTCCTTCATCGGCCTGCCCGTCGTCGCCGTGCCGGTGCCGCTCGATCCGATGCCGATCGGTGTGCAGATCATCGCGGCGCCGTGGCGGGAAGACATCGCGCTGCGCGTCGCTTATGCATTGGAGCGGGCCGGCGTCGTCGCCGCTCCATCAGCAAAAGGGTTCTGATATGGAAATTGATCTGCCGGACGTGATCGCCGAAGTGGGCGCAGCTTTCGCACGTTATGAAAAGGCGCTGACGACCAATGATACTGCGGTGCTCGGCGAGTTGTTTCGCAACGATCCGCGGACGATCCGTTACGGGATGGGTGAAAACCTCTACGGCTATGACGAGATCCAGGCCTTTCGGGGTGCACGCTCGCCGGTCGGTCTGATGCGACGCACCGCACGCACCGTGATCTCATCCTATGGCCGCGACACTGCGGTCGCCTCGACGCTATTTTATCGCGACACGGCTCCGGGTAAGGTCGGCCGACAGATGCAGACGTGGATCCGCTTTCCCGAAGGCTGGCGAATCGTTGCGGCCTCTGTCAGCCTGATCGACGAACCGCAGGGCGCCAAGGGATGAGCTTCGACGACATGCTGATCCAGCCGGGCAAGCCACGCCGCAAGGCGGGCATGACCGGGCCGGTCAGCCGGGTTGATCGCGCTGGTGCGACCACCGGCAAGATGACGCGGGCCGAAGAACTTCGCTTGCAACTGGCCGACGAGATCGTACGCGGCGTGCTGGCCCCCGGCGCCTCTCTCGACGAGACGGATCTGGCGCAACGTTTCAATGTCTCGCGGACGCCGGTTCGCGAGGCGCTGCGCCAGCTCACGGCAAGCGGACTTGTCGACGCGCGCGCGCATCGCGGTGCCGTCGTGGCGCAGCCGTCGGTCGATCGTCTTACCGGGATGTTCGAGGCGATGGCCGAACTCGAAGCGCTGTGTGCCGGGCTTGCAGCCGAACGGATGCCGGCGGTGCAACGTCACGGGCTCGAGGCGATCCATGAAGAGCTGCGGGTGCTGAGCTATGATGGCAACCCGGATCGCTTTCACGAAGTGAACGAACGCTTTCACAACGCGATCTATGCGGGCTCCCAGAACGAATATATCGCGGAGATCACCCTGGCGACGCGGGTCCGCGTGCAGCCGTTCCGGCGCGCCCAGTTCCGCAATCTCGGCCGTCTCGCCAAGTCGCAGGCCGAGCATGATCGCGTCGTCGTCGCCATCATGCGCGGCGATCGCAGCGGCGCGGCGGCTGCCATGCGCGCCCATATCGAACTGGTGCGCGGTGAATACGAGCATTACGCGGTGTCGCTGTAGTCTCGCTTTGGCCGCCGGTCATGCGCGGCCGAATTGATGCTTCAGCTCGGCCTTGGCGCGTTCGAGCCGTCCGAGCTGGGTCTTCGGCAGGTTCTTGCCGGCGCGGTTGATATAGAAAGTCAGCATCGACAGCGCCGAGCGATAGGCACCGGCCTTGCGGCGTGTGCTGTGCTCCGCCGAGCGCTTCAGGGAGATCGCGATCTCTTTCGGATCGCGAAGTTTGAACACGCCATGTTTCAGATCAAGCGCATCGCTTGTGTCGGTCACATGCTGCGACCAGCGCTTCGGCGATTTCGATGATCCCGCCTGTTGCCTGGCTGGAGTTCTGCGCGAAGCGGTCTTTCTTGCAACCTTCTTCTTTGCGGTTTTCGCTTTCGATGCCTTTCGTGTGCCTGTCTTGGGCGATGACACTTTGCGACGATCGGCCATGATGATCTCCTCAGATCGGCATTTTTCCCGTCAACGGGTGCAGGCGAGACGCGTTCCCGCAGGCAAGGCGGAACCATCGGCGACGCCGGTGGTTTATTCAGGGTGAGTTTAAACCGCCGGACACCTGGAGCCCGTGCCGGAAAGCGTCGGGATGTTTGGCGTTTTCAAGCCATGTTTTAAGGTCTTGCCACAGCCGAGGGGCCCCAACACCATGCTTCAGGCCAGTGCGGCATGCCCCGTATAAGCAGCGCGGCCATCCTGGCGCCCGAGACGGCAGCCAATGAAAATCGCATTGTCGAGACGGATATTCCTTCGCGTCTCGACGCATTGCGATGGAGCGGCTTTCACACGCGTGTCGTTCTGGCCCTGGGCATCACGTGGATCCTCGACGGTCTTGAGGTGACGCTGGCGGGCGCGCTGTCCGGCGCGCTGAAGGAAGATCCGGCGCTGAAGTTCTCGAACTTCGATGTCGGCTTTGCCAACAGCGCCTATCTCGCTGGCGCCGTGATCGGCGCCTTGGGATTTGGCTGGCTGACGGATCGTATCGGTCGGAAGAAACTGTTCTTCATTACGCTTGCGCTTTATCTCACGGCGACGGCCGCGACGGCGCTGTCATGGAATCTTGTGAGCTACGCCCTGTTTCGATTCCTGACGGGCGCCGGCATCGGCGGCGAATATACCGCGATCAATTCGACGATTCAGGAGCTTGTCCCGGCGCGTTATCGCGGCTGGACCGATCTGGTGATCAATGGAAGCTTCTGGCTGGGCGCTGCCATGGGCGCCGTTTGCGCCATCGTGTTGCTGGACCCCGCAGTGATCTCGCAATCCTATGGCTGGCGGCTGGCCTATTTCACCGGTGCTGTCCTGGGCCTCATCGTGCTGTTCATGCGGATGTGGATTCCGGAAAGCCCGCGCTGGCTGATGATCCACGGTCAGCCGCAGCGCGCCGAAGAGATCGTGGCCGATATCGAAACCTCCGCGGACCAGAAGGCCAAGCCATCTGCTCTGTCCGTGCTGCCGAAGATCAGGCTGACGATGCGCCATCATACGCCGCTGAAGGACGTCGCACGGACGCTGTTCGTCCTGTATCGCCAGCGGTCGCTGGTCGGACTTGTGCTGATGGCGTCACAGGCGTTTTTCTACAACGCGATCTTCTTCACCTATGCGCTGGTACTGACGGATTTCTTCGCCATCCCGTCCAACCATGTCGGCTGGTACATCCTGCCCTTTGCCGCAGGCAATTTTCTCGGGCCGCTGCTGCTTGGCCGGCTGTTCGATACGCTTGGGCGCCGCTTCATGATTGCAGTCACCTACGGTGTGTCGGGTGTGTTGCTCGCGATCTCCGGCTATCTGTTCTCGATCGATGTCTTGAGCGCGCAGAGCCAGACCATCGCCTGGATGGTCATCTTCTTCTTCGCATCGCCGGCGGCGAGTGCGGCCTATCTCACCGTCAGCGAGACTTTCCCGATCGAGGTCCGCGCATTGGCGATCGCTCTGTTCTACGCCATCGGTACCGGGATCGGCGGCGTTGCCGGGCCGGCGCTGTTTGGCGCGCTGATCGACACCGGGTCCCGCAACAGCGTGTTTGCCGGCTACCTTTTTGGCGCTGTCCTGATGATCGCGGCTGCGATCGTCGGCTGGCGCTATGCCATCGCAGCGGAACGCCAGCCGCTTGAATCAGTTGCACGGCCGCTGGCCGTAGTGGAGTAGTCTTATGAACATGCCTCAGAAAATTATCGAAATTCCTGTCGACGATGCGCCGCATTCCGAAGAGGTGCTGTATCCGGGTGCGGAATTGCCGCGGCTCAGCGATTGCGCGCTGCTGCTCGATATCGACGGTACGCTGCTCGATCTGGCGCCGACGCCGCGTGAGGTTTGGGTGCCGCCGGATCTGGCGACGTCCATGGGCAAGCTGCTGCAGCGCACGAATGGCGCCATGGCGCTTGTCTCAGGCCGTTCGATCAACGACATCGATCTGATTTTCGCGCCGATGCAGTTTCCGGCGGTCGGTGGTCATGGTGCCGAGATGCGACTGTCGGCAGAGAATGAATCGGTTGCGGCCGGTGCGCCGCCGATGGACAAGGAATTGAAGCGTCGCCTTGCTGCCATTGCGAAGTTGAGCCCGGGGATTCTGCTCGAGGACAAGGGCTATGCGCTCGCGCTGCATTACCGCCTCGCGCCGCATGCGGAGAAGGCGATCTATGATGCGGTCTCCGCAATCCGTGCAGACCTGCCGAATGCGCCGATTGAAGTGCTGCCCGGCAAGGCTGTCTGCGAGATCAAGCCGGCTGGTGTGACCAAGGCGACGGGCGTGATCGAGTTGATGACGCACGAGCCGTTCAACGGGCGTCGTCCGATCTTTATCGGCGATGACGTTACCGATGAATCGGTATTTGCGATCATGCCCGGCATGAATGGTCTCGCATTCTCCGTCGGCCGCCGTGCGCAAGGTGTGTCGGGTCACTTCGACGAGCCGCGCGATGTGCGTGCGTGGCTTGCACGTTTGTTGATCGACGATGCAGCGAAATCGAAATAGCGGCGCGCAACGCCACCCATGCTGACGTGAATGGAACCCGTTGAAAGGGTGGTTCCATTGTCGCATGCCCGAATTTGGTTTCAATTGGGTCGAATGGTGACGAGGAACCATATTGATGAACGGACGTTTATCAATGTGTGCAATCAGGAGGGGACCCTGTGAATCTCGTCGTCGTCTCAAACCGTGTATCGCGCGCCTCGGCGAATGAGCCGATGACCGGCGGTCTGGCAGCAGCGTTGTTGCCTGTGGTGGAGAACTCTGGCGCGATTTGGGTGGGTTCCAGCGGTCGTGTGCGCGACGGCGCGCAAAAGGAGCCGTTTGCAGAAATAGAGGCGCTGGGCGCCGGTGCGCTGGCGATGCTCGATCTCCCGGCAGCACATTATGGCGGTTACTATGAAGGCTTCGCGAATTCAGCGTTGTGGCCGGCCCTGCATTCCCGCACCGATCTGATCCGGACCTGTCACGACGATTATCAATCCTATCGCGAAGTGAACTCGTTTTTTGCACGCGCGCTGCTGCGGTTCCGCAAGCCGGATATCGCGTTCTGGGTTCAGGATTACCATTTCCTTGCGCTCGGTGCAGAATTGCGCGCGCTTGGCGTGACGCATCCGCTTGGCTTCTTCCTGCACACGCCCTGGCCAACGCGCGACATTTTCGGCGGCGTGCCGCATCATCGCGAACTTGTCGAGGCGATGCTCGCTTACGATCTGATCGGCTTCCAGACCGAAGGCGATCGCGACAACTTCCTGTCCTATGTCGATGGCGAACTGTGCCTGGACACGACCGGTGGCGTGGTGATGTCGCGCTATGGCGCGTCGCGCTGCGCCGTGTTTCCGATCGGTATCGATCCCGCAAAGTTTGCTGCGCATGCCGCCAAGGCGGCGTCGCATCCCGATGTGTCGCGTCTGCGCCGCAGCCTGAACGGCGAGAAGCTCGCCATTGGCGTCGACCGCGTGGATTATTCAAAAGGTCTCGTCAATCGTATCGAGGCGTTCGACCGCATGCTGGAGCTGCAGCCGCAGTTGAAGCGCACGGTGTCGTTGCTGCAGATCGCAACGCTGTCGCGCGGCACGATCGAGGCCTATGGCGATCTGCAGAGCCAGCTTGCGAAACTGGTGAGCGATGTGAACGGGCGCCACGGTGAAGTCGACTGGACGCCGATCCGCTATCTCAACAAGGGCTTCAGCCAGACGGTGCTCGCTGGCCTCTATCGCACCGCGCAGGTCGGTGTGGTCACCCCGCTGCATGACGGCATGAATCTGGTTGCCAAGGAATATGTCGCTGCGCAGAATCCGGTCGATCCCGGTGTGCTGGTGCTGTCGAAATATGCCGGTGCCGCCCACGAACTCGACACGGCCCTGCTGGTCAATCCGCATGACGTTGACGGCATGGCGCGCACCATCGCGACTGCGCTGTCGATGCCGTTGCTGGAGCGCCGCATGCGCTGGGAAGCCATGATGGCGAAACTGCGCGCCAGCACCATTCAGGACTGGTTCGCCGATTTCGTCCATGCGCTTCAGCAGGCCCATGCCGCCAATGACAAGATGCCGGTGGATACGCTGCCGGTCGAGCCGCCTGTCCTCTGGCCGGTGCGGTCGCTGGGCGCCGGGGCCGGGAGCCGATTCCACTGATCGGCTGGGCCGGTCTGCCAGACAATGCGGTCCTTCGTGGTCTGCTGGCGCCCGGATTGCTGCGCCGACGCGTCCCAGGCCGATTCGCCGCTCGCCAGGGCGGCCAGGCCGCCCCCAGACTCCTCCGAATTCCCTATATCCTTCAATAATTTGAGAAAAACCGCCCGGGCAACCCGGCGGTCCCTTGCAAATCTCGCTCCAGCCCGTCATGAGAAGGCGCGCCGGAGAGATGGCCGAGTGGCTTAAGGCGCACGCTTGGAAAGCGTGTGTGCGGGAAACCGTACCGTGGGTTCGAATCCCACTCTCTCCGCCAGTTACTCTCCATATCTTATTGAAAGTGTTGATGTAATTGTCCCTTGTTTCAAGGGCGTGCCAGATTATAACCACCCCTCCTTTTCGGCTGACATTCGATTTATCTCCCCTCAAATAAATCGAATAGGCGAATTGCGGAGATTCAGGCCGTGCAGGCGAGCCCTGTACTGGCATGTCCCTCAGATTAGAACGGGGGCATGAGCAAACGCCCCAGAGGTCGGCCGAAAGGGTCAACCGGAAAAGCAGCCTTACTCAGCTCTGCCCAAGTTCGAGACGCGCTAGTATGTGCCCGGCGTTACGGAAGGCACGCCAGCCGGCCGAAGTCGCTCTAACGCTTTCGATCGAATTGGGCCTGTGGGCGATCGAGTTGGCCGCACTGACGTTCGGAGACGTGTATCGTCCAGAGGGCGAGTTCGCCCCACGATCTCGATCAAGCCGGCTTACTCGGCGACTGAAGCGAGCATCATCCATATCGACATCGATTCGCCGAAGCTTCGCGGGCTTCTTGCTGACTATCGCGAGAAGGAATTCGGCAGTCACGGAGGAGCTGATTGCGTCCCGCTCTTTCGATCTCAACGCGGTGGGTGTCTGACAGCAGCGTCAATGGCACGGTTCATAACTGGGCTTTACCATCGAGCAGGAATTGCGGCTGGAAGTTCTCGGTCGGGTCGGCGGACACTGTTAGATCGACCTAATCGATGAGTGGTCGGCACGAGCTCCCGCGCTGCAAGGCCAGCACTACGCCGTCGGTTCTTCCTGTCCGCAATGCGACGCCTGACTTGGACGTCCATTCGAATTGCATCAAGATATTTAAGTTAGCGATTGCGGGGATCTGAGTTTCTCAATACTACCTGAGGTAGGGGATTGGCGAAAGCTCAAGTCGTTCTGCCAATATTAACGTTCTGGGGGGGGCGGAATGCCAATTAAGTTGCCGTTAACGGTGCGTGTTTCAAAGTCGATCTTTATTGCGACAATCGTATTATTTCCAACCGTTTCTCTATCCCAAGACTTCGGGGGGATTGCCGGTGCCCTAATTCATGGTGCAATTAACGCTCAACGTCAGCAGCAGTATCAAAATCAGCAGCGACGCCCGCGACATCGTTCGAACGAAAACGATGAAGCCGTTTCTCGAGTAGAAAAAAACAAAAAGAGTGACGGGAAAAAAGCTGAGGCTCAACAGGAGCGCGAGGCATTTTTAAAAATAGTACCCGCGGTGAAGGATTTGATCGAAGACGCATCGACGTTCGTCAAACAAAATCCCACCAATCCGAAGCTTGTCACTTTTGTTAAAAAGATCAGCGGATTAAATTCGGCCCTTGCCGCTGAAAATCTGCCGAAGCTTAAGCCGCTTATGGAAGACCTCGTCGGCGACCTGAGGCACGAGCCCGGTTACGAAAAACTAGAAGCAGCTAGAAGCGAACAGAAACGAATGGAGGCTGCTCGCTATCTGCCGGAGCTGACAAAGACTGCCAAGCAACAGCAGGCTTTCATCCGTTACTACATTACAAACAATCCGACCGCACAATCTACGAGCGCATTCATTCCGCTGCTTGATGCTTTTGACCAAAATCTCAAGTCGCCCGATCTTGAGAAACTAAAGGCCTTGACCAGCAAGGTCGATGTTTCGATCCGCGAAGCCTCTCTTCAGGACGATTTTGTTAAATCAAAGAATGTTCTTGTAGACCAGGCCGCGCAGCCGACAGAGCAGCAGGATCAGCTTAAGTCGCCTGACCAAGGCCTGTCCAAGTCAGCGAAAAACACGATCGACGAGAACGTGCTTCGAAAGACCGCAAAAAATGCATTCCTCGTTGATGGGGATCCGCGGGACTTTGTCTTTCTTTATAACTCTTCGCCTCAAGCGCCGCATCTCACGAAGAACTTGAGTGGCGGAGTCGTATTCGAAAATGACCAGGCCGCAGCTTGTTTGTACGAACCGAATTATGACAGTGCGCAGAGCGCCCTATTGAGACAAAGACTGCTTTCCAAGTATGGCTTGCAGAAGCTGAGCATCGATGCGAGCGAGTGCCCCAGAAATCGCCTGTCGGCATACGATATCGTTGCCGTCGAGCGCGGCCGCTTTCTGCAATTTTCGCCGGAAATCAAGATCGCCTTGTATGCCGAAATTGAGAATGGCTATTTCAGGCACCTTGAAACAGTGACTGCGGAGCAGTTGGCCGCGTACATGGCTGATAAGAAGAAAGCTCAAAATAAAATCATAGCCGACATCGAAAACGGTTCCGGCGGGGGTTATGGCATCGTTTATGGCAGGACCGCTGTGAGCGCGATATGCCTTGTCATTAAAGACATGGAAAGCGGTCATCGGCAGCTGTTGCAAGACAAGGTTGAATTGACGACCGCCGAAATTACCCTGAAGCCGACGCTCGATGACGCTTTTAAAACGTTTCAGCGCGATGGGTGCCAGGCGATCTATTCCTCGAGCGTCACACTTAAAACGCTCGTGACTGCATTAAAGAACGACAATACCGAATACTCCATTTCCCCCCTTTGGAACAGCGACGAAGAAATTCAGCAGGCCGACAATACTGCGCAAAACAAGAAGGAAGTTGCTGAGAAGGAAAGGGTGATTCGCGAAAACAAGCGGAAAGCTGATGAAGATTTGAGACGGACAACGAGCGCGGAGCGAAGCGCAACAGCGAAAAGCCAGCAAGAGGCATTGCAATCGCAGTTTGGAAAAATTGCGGCCGCTACGTCAGCTGCGATTGCTCAGGACGTTCGCGATTCCACCGATGGCCGGGCCGACTGGCAACAAGGCAAGGCATATGCTGCCTTTCCAAAATTTGTAGTGTCTTATCAAAACATGCTTCGGAATCATTGGGAACTGCAGTCCTTCAACTCTGAGATATCCGATTACGGGCGAGCGGTTTGGCAAGGGAGAACCATGGAGGCGGGTTTCTCGATCATCAACATTCGACTTCGAAATCGAATTCTTGGCGAATACACGGATGTGTGCCGTATTTTTGGCCAGTTGAATGACGCGGAATTCAATATGCAGAGGGATCCGGTTGAGATGAGCTGCGACCAGGCCGCTCAACTGACCTCATGGAAAAAGGCCCGAGATTTTCAAAGCCAATGGCTCGTACAGCCGCGATCTTGAACTTGGTCACGCGGTGGAGCCGTTCGTCTTTAGCCGATGTCGACGGTCGCAAGATGCGCCTCGATCTGCATGTGCCAATCCATCGGGTGCAGGTGCGAGGGGGACCCATCGTGGACAATTTCACGATTTGACCTACGCCTGCGGCGACCGCCGCATCGATCAGGGCGATCTCGTTGGCAACCTGCCGAGGGGACGTGCCATGAGCCAAAAACAGCCTGTCGGCGCCACGCAGAGCTTCGTCGAGGGTGGCTAGCGCATCGAAATCGACTGCCGCGATGGTAGCGCGAACGGATATCCCCCTATGCGTCTGGCGCTTCAGCTCGATGTCGAGATCCGCACGATTGCACGGCGCAGCATTTCGCGCGCTCCCTATTCGGCTGCCACCGCGATCTGACCGAGCCTGTCGAAGACGACGTCGCCACCCAGAATGGTGAGGTCGCAGCGGGTGTCCGTCTCGACCTCCTCGGGCGCGCAGGTGAAGACGTCGTGGCTGAGCACGGCGATGTCCGCGAGCTGGCCCGGCACAAGGCGGCCGACACGCTCTTCGGCGAATTGCGTATAGGCACCGAAATAGGTGTAGGCGTGGATGGCTTCTGCCATCGACAGCTTCTGCCCTTCGCCCAGCAATGTATGGCGGTTGGACATGCGCGTGGTCATCGTGAACAGGTTCTTGAACGGATCGGTGGTGGAGACCGGCGCATCCGAGCTTGCTGCCGGATGCAGACCTGCGTCGAACCACTTGCGCATGGGATAGGCGACGTCGGTGCGGGCCTGGCCGAGATTGGTGATGTAGAGATCGCCGAACTCATACATGAACACCGGCTGCGGCACCGGATCGATGCCCGATGCAGCCATGCGTGCGATCTGGCCGTCGCTGAGGAAGCCGCAATGTTCGATGCGATGGCGGCGGCCGAGGATTGGCTTCTCCGCCGTTGAGGCTTTCTCGATCCCTGACAGAACCTGCTCGATGGCGGCGTCGCCGATGGCGTGGATGGCGAGCTGGTAGCCGAGATTGTGATAATGCGCGAGATAGTCGTGCATTTCCTTGTCGGTGTAGCAGAAGATGCCGCGGTTATCGGGATCACCGACCAGATACGGCTCGCTCATCGCGGCGGTGAGGCCGCCGGCGCTGCCGTCGCCGAACACTTTCATCGCGCCGTAGCGCAGCATGCCGACCTCGCGCCCGAAGCGATAACCCGCGGCGTGTGCCTGATCGCCGATGCCGTCGGTGTTGCCATAGATGCAGACCCAGGTGCGGATCGGCAGCGCGTTCGATTTCGCGAGATGCTCATAGGCATCGATCTCGTCCATGCCTGCGGACATGCCGACGGCGGCGTCCATCACGCTGGTGAAGCCCTGCGACAGCATGAAGCGGCCGGCGCGGTCGATCGCGTCGCGCAGGCGCTCGGCGCCCGGCTTCGGAGCGGCATCGACGATCAGGCGCAGCGCGCGTTCCGCGAGCAGGCCGGTGAGCTTGTTGTCGCGGCGCTCGATCATGCCGCCATCGGGCTGCGGCGTGTTGTGGCCGATGCCGGCCGCGCGCATCGCCTGGGTGTTGATCACGGCGACATGGCCACAGGTGCGCTTGAGATAGACCGGATTGTTCGGTGCAACCTGATCGAGCTCTTCGGCAGTGGGGTGGCGCTTTTCCGCGAGTTCGTAATGGTCGTAGCCGCGGCCATTGATCCATTCGCCGGGCTTGGCGGTCCTGGCCTGTTCGGCGACGCGGCGCAGGATCTCGCCGATGCTGTTGGCACCGGTCTCCGGCCGCAGGTTGATTTCGGTCATGGTCAGGCCGAGCGGCAGCAGATGCATATGCGCATCGTTCAGGCCCGGGATGGCGGTGCGGCCGGCGAGTTCGATGATGCGCGTCCCCGGGCCGGCAAGCTCGGCGATGGTCGCTGCGCTGCCCGTGGCCAGTACGCGTCCCGATGCGATCGCGATGGCTTCGACGAAACCTTCGTTGAGACCACAGAACACGCGTCCTCCGGTCAGGATGAGGCTCGGCTTTTCCATTGCTACTCTACCTTTTATTCACGGAATCGATTGCAGCGACGGGTACGCCAGAAATAATCGGCGGAGCAAGATCGCAGATTGTGCAGTGTGAGCCTGCAGACGGTGCAACCTGCGGCATATCGCGCTTTATGCCGGAATTTTTCTCGCAGGACAGGAATTGGACACCTGCCATGCGCGTCACGCAGCGACATTTGCGTGAGGCGCGTGTCGGTGTAGGGTTCTCCGAATGTCCGGAGTCGATGTGATGACGACCAATACTCAAGCTGCAACCCGTGCGACGGTCGAAATCCCGAGCATCCCCCGTGACGCCGAGGGTCCGGTGTTTCGCGAGCCGTGGGAGGCCCAGGCCTTTGCCATGGCCGTGACGCTGCATGAGCGCGGCGTGTTCACCTGGACGGAATGGGCTGCGGCGCTGGCTGCCGAGATCAAGCGCGCCCAGGCCGGTGGCGATGCCGACACCGGCGAGACCTATTACCGACACTGGCTGGCGACGCTGGAAAATCTGATCGCCGAGAAGGGCGTGACGACGGCGGATGCGCTGCATCGCTATCGCGATGCGTGGGATCACGCCGCCGATCGCACGCCGCATGGCCAGCCGATCGAGCTGACGCCGGCGGATTTCCACTAGCGCGCAGGATGGGTAGAGCGCAGCGAAACCCATCGATTCCCTGCGCGACAGTTGACGGGTTTCGCTTCGGCGCTGTGCGCCTGCGCTCTCCCCATCCTGCGCGCTGAAGACTACGCCAGCGCCTTCACCAGTGCATTGAAGAACGCATTGTCCGCCACCGCCGGGTTCACCATCGTCGGTGGCTTCGACCGCGCGCTCAGCACCACGCAGATCACGCGATGCCTGGGATTGATATACATCAGTTGCCCGAAGATCCCGCGTGCGGTGAAAGCGCCGTCATCGAGCGCGCCGTCCGCGCCCGGTACGATCCACCACATATAGCCGTAATCGACGCGCTGGCCGTTGATATCACGCGCGGTGCCGGCCGCACGCATCCAGCCTTCCGGCAGCACGCGCTCTCCATCAATCACGCCGTCATCGAGAATGAAGCGGCCGAAGCGTGCATAGTCGCGCAGGGTGGCAAACATCCCGCTGCCGGCGACTTCGAGGCCATCAGGGGCTTCCAGCCACCAGCATCCATCAGCTTCCATGCCGAGCTTCGACCAGATCTTCTCGGAAAGATAGTCGCTCAGCCATTTGCCGGTGGCCGCCTTCACCAGCGCGCCGACTACATGGGTGTCGCCGGTCGAGTAGCACCATTGCGTGCCGGGCGCCGCGGCGCGCGGACGCTCCGCCATGTAGCGCATGATGGCGCCGGGCTGCTGGGCCACCTGCAATTCGAGCATCTTGCGGCGTTCGGACTGTGCGTCGGTCTGATCGTCGCTCCAGCGCACGCCTGACGTCATCTGCATCAGCGTCTTCACGCTGACACCCTCGAAGGCGGTGCCGGAAAATTCGGGAAGATAAGTCACCAGCGGATCGTCGACGCTCTTGATGTACCCGTCCTGGATGGCAGCGCCGATCAGTGTGGTGCTGAAAGATTTCGCCATCGACATCGACAGCCAGCGCGTCGATGCCTCAATACCGAGATCGTAATGTTCGAGCAGAACCTCGTCGTCCTTCATCACCAGAATTCCGGCGACGCGGTTGCGCGAGACATAGTCGTAGATGTCGTAACTCGCGCCATTGGAGACGATCGGAAAGTCAGGCAGCGTGTGCTTGCTATAGATCAGCGGCCGCACCGGTGCGCGCGCCTTGATGGTGCGCGTCGCGAAATTCATCTCGGGTGTGACGAAGGTCCGCAGGTGATCAATCGGCATCGACTTGCCGGCATAGGATCTGACGATCGCGTCGGTTGCAGTCGGGGTCTCTGTCGCGGAAGCCCGACGAATGGTGCTGCCGGCTTCGCCTGCACCCGGCGCCTCATGTGTCACAGTCAACGGTCTGTCCTGTATCCTCGGGCGCGTCGATACGCCTGCAGATTTACTATGGCAGGGCAGGGGGGCTGTCGAGGGTGCAGAGGTTGAAACGCGCGGTGCGCCGGGATCACCGGCGAGTCCCGTTTGATCCCGGGATCACCTGCGCATCACGCTGATTTACGTCAAACCGTTCCGGGATGCTGATGCGACAATCAGCGGACCGCCGTCGTGTTCGAACTGGTGAGCGCGGTCGGCTGGCCGGCCTTGATGATCCGGGCCGTCTGGGTGCCGTCGCTGGTGCCCGTGCGGGCGGCGATGCCGAAAGCTGCCACCGCGATGCCGGCAACCAGGGCGACAACGACGATCTTCAGATGCGTGCTGCGGTCTGCGCTGTGGATCGAGTGGTTCATGGCGGCCTCCTGCCGTCTACGCGGCTACCTGTTGCGTGGAGGTGTAGTCCCGGCCGGTTTCCAGCCGATGGCGTCCATGTAGAAAATTGTTTCGTGGATGCGGAGATTTGTTTCGTCGCGTAACCGGATACGTACGAACAGGGCGTTTCAGGTCGCTCGGCGGTACTGCGTCACCCCTATTATTCGATGCCGGGAACGACGCGTATGGCCGGGATCGCCGCAAACATTTTTTCCTATTCTAGTTGACAAAATACTCATACTGATTATTTTCCCCTTGTCCTGCCCCACCGAGAGGGGCGATCGCGATCGTCACGATTGCGGGGCGGGATGCGGTGGACGCCGGAGATGCGGCGTCACGGGATGTGTGGGTACCGGCTGTCTGCGGGCAGGCCGCATCGCCTGTGGTCAGGATACCACTGGGACAGGCGGCACGGCTTGCCTTCGGATGGAACGGGCCTGCGGATCAAGTGACGGACGACCAGATTCGAAACGCGTCC
>NZ_JBGMOE010000173.1:0-4810 GCF_041424195.1 Tardiphaga sp.
TCCAATCTCCGCCAAGCATGCTCAAGCTTCACGATTTTTGCAACAGAGCCGGCAAAACAACCGCAGCAATGGTTTTAGCCAATCAGCTGTCTCTGGGGGCGAAAGTGACAGTCATAGACGCAGACCCAAACAGGCCTTTCAAAAGCTGGGCATCTGGAGGCAATACTCATCCAAATATGCATATCGTCGTCGATGCCGATGAGGAAAATATCATCGACAAGATTGAGGAAGCCGCAACGCGCACTCCTTTCGTTATAGTTGACCTCGAAGGAACTGCCGCGAAAATTGTGCTACTGGCCATCAGTCAGGCAGATCTCGTCGTTGTACCCACGCAAGGTAGCCAATTAGACGCAGAGCAAGCAGCGAGAGCGCTTAAACTCATCCGACAGCAGGAAAAAATGACACGCCGGATAGTACCCTATGGGGTCCTGCTTACTCGTACAAACCCTGCCATACGAACGAGGACGACGGCTCATATCCAGGAAGGCCTTCGTAACGCGGGAGTGCATGTGTTCACAGCTGAGTTAAACGAGCGCGAAGCGTACAAGGCAATGATGGCCTTCCAAAGGCCGCTTCAGGACCTCGATCCGAGCGATGTCTCGAATATCGACAAGGCGATAGCAAACGCCAACAGGTTCACGATGGAAGTGATTGAAAGGCTCAGGGAGAAGGTTGGCAACGATCAAGGAGACGGACGATGAACGAGCGCGCTAACCCATTCGCCGATCTCTCCAGTCTATCTGACTTCGACGTAAAGCCATCGAAGCCGAAGCCTGACACAAGGATCATTGACCAGTTGGCTAATGAAGCCGAATTTCCCAGTCGGTCACCCCAGTCAATCTCAACACAACCCGAGTCACGATCGTCACCGCGTCGTTACATGACGGGTCGAAACAAACAGATAAACGTCAAGGCAACCGAACAAACAATTGCCAAATTCTATGGGATTGCAGACCAACTCAATAAACCTATGGGGGCAGTTCTGGAGATGGCCTTGGATGCGCTGATTGATGTGATACAGGCGCAGCGATAGGGCAGGGGGCTCAATTCTTATCGCGCGCGGCCGCGCGAGCTGACATATGACCTGCAAAATCCCTCAAATGATCGATAGAGGGATTCGCCCTGCAAACGATCAAGCCTATCGCCCATATGAGCGCGATAGGCTCCCGCTATGATATCCCGATCCCAGCCACCTCCATAATCGTTGAGACTCGCCAACAACCGGGTATCATTACAAAAATGAAGACTGCCACTCGGGAAAAATTTTTGCGTCTCTAAAGTAGCAGATGAATCTTCCGATACCGCTATAGCGAGATTATCGGTCGAGCCATCTCTACGCGCTTTGCGTCCGATCTTTGGACGATCTACTTCATTAGCGGCTTCGTTAGTGCCTGACTCATCTTTAGGCAAAAAATAGAGCTGAACTTCGCGAACGCGGCCTCCACGGCCCCCACGAATCTCGTTCCATCCAAACTCAAAATGAGCAAGTTGGTTGACTTCCGCACGCGCTTTATCGAGAACAACGCGCCTCAATTGAGCAAAATTCGGGATCGTACCTTCTGGCACTCCCAAACGCTCCCGCAGTTCATCTACTGTGCCTTGCCATATCTTATCCCTGCGGCCAATTAACAAGCAGCCTAGTTCATAGATAGCTAAAGCATATTTCGACTGAAAAGATAGAAGAGCGGCGCGATTGATCCTGGCGTAGTAGTCGGAGCCCTGCAGCATCATACGGGCAGCATCTGTGAACTCCCATTCAACGATGGACATTCCGTCCTCAGAGCGCTCCTCGATGTTCCAGGCCATCAAAGCGCTAGTCAAAACGGCATCTCGACCTCGTGCAGAGATCGTGGGCATCGTGAATTTCAAATCCATCAGCTCTCTGAGGACCGAACTGATCCTTTCGTTGCCGTTGTGACTGCCACGAAGTTCCTTTTTTGTGATCGTATGGGTACCGACTTTCCAGGCCTCACCACCGGCCTTTGCGATGAGGAGAGCAAGGACCTTTCTGGCGGCCAGGGAAGGGGACGCACCACGAGCATAACTCGCTTCAATCAACTCGCCAGCTTTGATAATGACGCGAGCACCTTCGCGCTCGGCCCGATGAGCCGCGCGGAGGGTTCGACCAGTCTCAACGTCCGACTCAGCCATGTGACTTCAATACTGTGACCTGATCATACTATGCAAGGCACATAAACCACCCCATTAGTAACAGTTTGTGCTACATGACGAGGGACCACTCCATGCCCACCCGAAAGGTAACAATGAGAGTTTTCGAATCGGAACAACCATCACCCCATTAGTCACACTATCCATGGACCTATGGGCTGATATCTGGCCAGGATGAGTGCGCGCCGACAGTGGCCACCCCATCGGTAACAGTTCCTGCGGACATCGATTCGAATTCATGGCGTTTGAAGGGAGAATGCCTGCATTCTCAAGGGTAATCAGAGGTACGCACCGTCAAAGCGTCGATGTTATGCCACCCACCCAATTAGTCACAGTTTCTCCCCCACTCGCACCCGTGCAGTAACAGAATCCCACCCCGGGAATCACAAGTAGCCACCCCATTCGTAACATTATCTCCCCCATGGGGTCACATTAAACCCCATATTATTTTGGAATTCCAACAGTCTAGCGGTGATGAATCCTAGAATCCCTGAATCAAAGAAACTCCCGCGCTGCGCTTGGGCGTCTTTCAAAATGTAATGGGAGAAAAGGGGGGAGAGGACCCTGCGGCCAAGAGAGGCCGCAAAGAAAGGTCCGCTTCCCATGCACTGTCCGCCACTATCCTCGCACCTCCACGTCGGCCGTCTCCTCGATGCCGCCCAGCAGCTTGCCGGCCACCTGCGCGCATCGTCTCGCCTGGATCGAAGCCTGCTCAACGCGGCGATGTCGGCCGCTTTCGGCGCCACCGCGGCGACCGGTGCCTGGACACAGCGTGACAGTTTCGTTGCCGCAGAAATCGCCCTGATCCTTCGGTTGCGGGAGATCGATTTGCCGCAGGGAAGGGCGGAGACCTTGGGTACGCTTGCGGCGCTCGCAGCCCTGCTGCCCACCCAGACTGTCCGAAGCGAGGAGCAGATCGCTCACCAGCATTTCTCGACGCCCCTGTCGCTGTCCTGGTTAGCCGCACAGCTCGCCGGCGTGACGCCAGACGACGTCGTCCTGGAGCCCAGTGCCGGGACCGGCATGCTTGCGCAATGGCTGGGGCAGGGGAGGGCGCTCCACCTCAACGAGATCGATCGGGCTCGCGCCGAGGTGCTGCGCCGGCTGTTCCCGTCCGCGTCCGTCACCGGCGAGGATGCCGCCCGGATCGATCCGATGGGCGTGCGGCCCAGCGTCATCGTCATGAACCCGCCTTTCGCGCGCAACGCCGCTGGCGGCGGGGATCGTCTTGCGGCCGCGCGGCATCTGGCTGCCGCTGTCCGCGCGTTGTGCCCGGGCGGCCGACTGGTGGCACTCATGCCGGACAGCTTCTCCGGCACGGGGAAGGGGGCCGACGTCTTCGCGCGCGCCCTTCAGGGATGCCGCGTCATCCAGCATATCCGCCTTGAAGGGGCCTTTGCTGCGCATGGCACATCAGTGCCCGTGCGGTTGCTGGCGATCGACAAGGTGCCCGGCAAGCTTACGACGGCCGTGATCCAGCGGTCCAGTCTGGTCGACCTGATCCCTTTCCTGGGGCAGTTGCCGGCGCGCGCGCCGCTGCTTGGCGCAAGGCCATCCGCTGTAGCCGCTCAACCGTTGGTCGCTGCCAAGGCGGGCGTGGGCTTGTTCCGCTCCATCGGTACGCGCGCCATCGAGCGCCACTCTTCACCGTGTGCGCCCGCAGCCGCAGCCGCGCCCGACCGGATCTGGACCGAGGTACACTATGACGTGATCGATCGGCCCGACGATGCCGCGCAGTCTGCTGGTGTCTATGCCGCGTGGCGCCCGCAGCGCATCGCCTTTGCCGGCGCAGCGGAGCATCCCGCCGCTCTTGTCGAATCCGCCGCCATGGCTTCGGTGCCGCCGCCGCTGCCGTGTTACGTTCCGCGGCTGCCGCACGCGGTACTCGACAATCAGGTCCTGTCCGCCGCCCAGCTCGAAACCGTTGTGCAGGCGCTCGATGCCATGGAGCATGATCTGCCCGGGCGCTACCGGGTACCTGAGAAGGGCGCCGACCTGGTCGCGCATGCCGAAGGCCAGATCTACCGGCAGGGCTTCTTTCTTGGCGACGGCACCGGTGCGGGGAAGGGCCGGCAGCTGGCAGGTATCCTGATGGATCAGTGGCTGCGCGGCAACCGTCGCCATATCTGGCTGAGCGAGAATTCCGCCTTGCAGGCTGATGCTATCCGCGACTGGGAAGCGCTGGGCGGAATGGCCCTCGACATTCAGTCCATGTCCAAGTTCCGGCCGGAGGCGAAGATCGGGCTTGCCGAAGGCATCCTGTTCCTGAGCTATGCGACCCTGCGCAGCGCGTCGGGCGGCAAGACCCGGTTGCAGCAGCTCGTCGAGTGGTGTGGCCCGGATTTCGACGGATGCATCCTGTTCGACGAAGCCCACGCCATGGGCGGCGTCGCCGGTGGGGAAGGGCGCTTCGGTGCGACCAGGGGATCGCAGCAAGGCATTGCCGGCGTCGAGCTGCAGAACCGTCTGCCCCGCGCGCGTGTCGTCTATGCTTCCGCTACTGGCGCCACCGCCGTGAATAATCTGGCCTACGCCACGCGCCTCGGTCTGTGGGGGGAGGGCACCCAATTCCCGGATCGCGTCTCGTTTGAGAACACCGGGAATAAAAGGGGCCACGGATCGGCCGGTAGCACCGGATTAA
>NZ_JBGMOE010000174.1:0-44970 GCF_041424195.1 Tardiphaga sp.
TGACGATCCCGCGCGACAAGCTGGTGGTGTTCACCGGCCTGTCCGGCTCCGGCAAATCATCCCTCGCTTTCGATACGATCTATGCCGAAGGCCAGCGTCGCTATGTGGAGTCGCTGTCGGCTTACGCGCGGCAATTCCTCGAAATGATGCAGAAGCCGGACGTCGACCAGATCGATGGCCTGTCGCCGGCCATCTCCATTGAGCAGAAAACCACCTCGAAGAATCCGCGCTCGACTGTCGGCACCGTCACCGAGATCTACGATTATATGCGCCTGCTCTGGGCACGCGTCGGCATTCCCTATTCGCCGGCGACGGGCCTGCCGATCGAAAGCCAGACGGTGTCGATGATGGTCGATCGCGTGCTGGCACTGCCGGAAGGCACGCGGCTGTATCTGCTGGCGCCCGTGGTGCGCGGCCGCAAAGGCGAGTACCGCAAGGAGCTGGCCGAATATCTCAAGAAAGGTTTTCAGCGCGTCAAGATCGACGGCACCTTCCACGAACTCGCCGAAGCGCCCGTACTCGACAAGAAATTTCCGCATGACATCGACGTCGTCGTCGATCGCATCGTTGTCAGGCCGGATATCGGCCAGCGCCTCGCTGAAAGTTTCGAGACCGCGCTGAAGCTTGCCGAAGGCCTCGCGGTCATCGAATATGCCGACGCACCCGCGGCGCCCGCGGACGAGAAGAAATCCGACAAAAAGGTCGCGAAGATTCACGACAAGACCGGCGCCGAGCGGATTTTGTTCTCCGAGAAATTCGCCTGCCCGGTGTCCGGCTTCACGATCCCCGAGATCGAACCCAGACTGTTTTCGTTCAACAACCCCTATGGCGCCTGTCCGAAATGCGGCGGCCTCGGCGTCGAACAGACCATCGATGCCGATCTAGTCATTCCCGACAAGGAACTGACACTGCGCAAGGGCGCGATCGCGCCCTGGGCGAAGTCGTCGTCGCCTTATTACGTGCAGACGCTGACGGCGCTCGGCAAGTTCTACAAGTTCACGCTCGATACCAAGTGGAAGGACCTGCCGAAGAAGACGCAGAACGCCATCCTGCACGGCTCCGGCGATGACGAGATCAAGTTCTCCTATGAAGACGGCGTCCGCTCCTACGACACCAAGAAGCCGTTCGAGGGCGTCGTCACCAATATCGACCGCCGCTTCCGCGAGACCGAGAGCGAATGGGCGCGCGAAGAACTCGGCAAGTATTTCAGCGACGTGCCCTGCAAGGGCTGCGCCGGTCATCGGCTGAAGCCGGAGGCGCTGTGCGTCAAGATCGGCGGCAAGCACATCGGCGAGATTTCCGAACTGTCTGTGAAGAAGGCCGGCGAATGGTTCGAGAGCGTGCCTGCTATGCTCAATGCCCAGCAGAACGAAATCGCGATCCGCGTGCTGAAGGAAATTCGGGAGCGCCTGTCGTTCCTGCTCGATGTCGGCCTCAACTATCTGACTTTGTCGCGCTCGTCGGGCACGCTGTCCGGTGGCGAAAGCCAGCGCATCCGCCTGGCGTCGCAGATCGGCTCCGGCCTCACCGGCGTGCTCTATGTGCTGGACGAACCATCCATCGGCTTGCACCAGCGCGACAATGCGCGGCTGCTCGATACCCTGAAGCGGCTGCGCGATCTCGGCAACACCGTGATCGTGGTCGAGCACGATGAAGACGCGATCCGGCTGGCGGACTATGTCGTCGACGTCGGCCCGGGCGCCGGCATCCATGGCGGCCAGATCGTCGCCAAGGGCACGCCCGCCGAGGTAATGGCCAATCCGGCCTCGCTGACCGGAAAGTATCTCACCGGCGAGCTGTCGGTGGAAATCCCGGAACGCAAGCCGCCGAACCATCGCCGCACCATCAAGGTGGTGAACGCATCCGGCAACAATCTGAAGAACGTCTCGGCGGAAATTCCGCTGGGGCTGTTCACCTGCGTCACCGGCGTCTCCGGCGGCGGCAAGTCGACGCTCTTGATCGACACCCTCTACAAGGCGATCGCGCGCAAGCTCAACAACGCCAGTGAAGGTCCGGCGCCGCACGACCGCATCGAGGGCCTGGAGCATATCGACAAGATCATCGACATCGACCAGTCGCCGATCGGCCGCACCCCGCGCTCCAATCCTGCGACCTACACCGGCGCCTTCACGCCGATCCGCGAATGGTTCGCCGGGTTGCCGGAAGCCAAGGCCCGCGGCTACGAGCCCGGGCGCTTCTCCTTCAACGTCAAGGGCGGCCGCTGCGAGGCCTGCCAGGGCGACGGCGTCATCAAGATCGAGATGCACTTCCTGCCGGATGTCTATGTCACCTGCGACACCTGCAAGGGCAAGCGCTACAACCGCGAAACCCTCGAAGTGCTGTTCAAGGGCAAGTCGATCGCCGACGTCCTCGACATGACCGTGGAAGAAGCCGCCGACTTCTTCAAGGCGGTGCCGCGCGTGCGCGAGACCTTCAAGACGCTGCATCGCGTCGGGTTGGACTACATCCATGTCGGCCAGCAGGCGACGACGCTATCCGGCGGCGAAGCGCAACGCGTGAAACTCGCCAAGGAATTGAGCAAGCGCGCCACGGGTCGCACGCTCTACATTCTCGACGAGCCGACCACGGGACTGCACTTCCACGACGTCGCAAAACTGCTCGAAGTGCTGCATGAGCTGGTCGAACAGGGCAACACGGTGGTGGTGATCGAGCACAATCTCGAAGTCATCAAGACCGCCGACTGGGTCATCGACCTCGGCCCCGAAGGCGGTGACGGCGGCGGCGAAATCGTCGCCTGGGGTCCGCCGGAAGATATCGTCAAGGCGCCGCGCAGCTATACGGGCAAATTCCTGAAGCCGGTGCTGGAAAAGGCCGGCAAGCCGAAGAAGCGGAAGCAGGCGAGCGAAGCGGCGGAATAAATAAAGGAGCCGGCGGTGTGATGATCACATCGTCGGGGAATCCTCAAGCCGTAAGCTCAATATAGGGGCGTCCATGCATGCGGTCGGGATCAATTGTAATTCGCTTCGAGAGGTCGTTCATTTAAAAGAACCTGCCGGAAAGCATTGCTAGCCAAGCATAGCAAATGCGGCGAGTGCCTATCCTTCTCGTTCATCTCAGCCCCGTCCCGTGACACCTCTGGCACTTCACGACCTTCTCGCCCTTCTTCAGCAGGCCCTTGCCTTCGCAATTCTTGCACTTCTGCTTCTTCTTGGTGTTGGGGCCTTTCTGGTTCGCTCTGTCGTCTGCCATGAGGGCCTCCTGCGGGTGACATGAAACGGGTAATGACGGGCTTAGCACGGGCTTAGCACGCTTGCGTGCAGCTCGTGCATCGTTTCGCCGCGCGGATGCGGGTTGAAAAGCGGGTCTGATGGGATCATCCTTCGGGCGGGTCGCATATCGGCCACGACTCAGACGAGAGCAGCCCGTGACCGCCACTGCCAAACACCCAACCAAGACCCCGGTCACCTCCCTGCCCGCCAGCCATGCCCTATAAGCTCGCCATCTTCGACTTCGACGGCACGCTGTCGGACAGCTTTGCGTGGTTTCTCAGCGTCATCAATTCCGTCGCAGACAAGCACAAGTTTCAACGCGTCGAACGCGACCGTATCGATGAATTGCGGAGCGTTGGTGCCGGCGAACTGATCCGGCTGCTCGGTGTCGCCAAATGGCGGATCCCGCTGATCGCCCGCGACATGCGCAAGCGCAAGGCGCAGCAAATCGATCGCATCAATCTGTTTCCCGGCGTCGATCGCATGTTCTGTGAATTGAAGGCGCGCGGCATGACGATTGCGATCGTCAGCTCAGACAGCGAGGACAATGTGCGTCACGTGCTCGGCGATCTCGAGCAGCACGTGGCCTATTTCGCCTGTGGCGCCGGCCTGTTCGGCAAGACGGCCAAGTTCCAGCGCATCCTCGACCTCACCGGCATCTCGGTCGATGACACGATCTCGATCGGCGACGAAATCCGTGATATCGACGCCGCGCGCGAGGCCGGTATCGATTTCGGGGCGGTGACGTGGGGCTATACGAGCGGAGCAGCGCTGGAAGCGCGCGCGCCTAATTATCTGTTTTCCCGGATCGACGAGGTGATCGCGGCGCTGGCTGTGCCCCGACGCTAACGGCCGGTGACAGACAGACGAGACCCGCCGATCTCACGACAAGACCGGCGGGCCTGATCGCGTGTTGTCATTGCCCGTGCTGGGCCATTTCCCCGTCGCTCAAATCCCAGTCCTGCCACAACTGCAGCGTTGCCAGCAGCACCACGAGGCCGCCGAGGCAGGTATGGATGAATCTGAGCATGCCGTCGCCGGCGTAGCCAAGGAAAAGTGGCGAGACGATCAGCCACAGGCCAAGAAGGATCGCGGCCACCTCCTCCCATCGTTGCAGTGCAACGTATTCAAGCTGGGCAAGGCCAAACACCAGCACGCCAACCACCACCGCGTTAATGATCGCGGCGCTAGGGTTCGCCCCGGTATATTCATGACCGTTCTGCGTGGGAAACCAGGGCGACAGCGCGATCAGGACGCCAAGCGCCATGCCGAACCAGTCTTCCCAGGTGCGATGCGTGCCGAGAAAACGAGAGTCTGACATCGTGACCTCCTCTTAAAAGAGGCATACGTCAGCGGCCGTTGGCATGACACTCCAACTGTCAAACGACCAATCCGGCCGCTTCGGGGCGTATGTCTGTAAATGACGTAGGAACCCGCTTTGCCTTTGCAAGGCCACGCCAAAGCCATTTTTCATGGCGTGCGGATCCACAAAACGCCCCGCGCGGCGGCCTGGAGTGAACCCGGTCCCGATGAATCACGCGGGAGTCGCATTGCACCCGCCAGAGGATGATTGCTACCTTCTCCCGGACACTTGTGAATGGAATGACAATGAGCAACGCAGTTTACAACAATACTTCGCTCCGCCGTTTCGAACTCGCGGTCGACGGTTATATCGCTTTCACCGAGTATACCCGGACGTCCGATACCATCACCTTCGTCCACACGGTGGTTCCGCAGGAATTGGCGGGCAGAGGTATCGGCTCCCAGCTTGCCCGCGGCGCGCTCGATGCAGTCCGGGCGGAGGGATTGAAGGTCGTGGCGCAGTGCCCTTTCATTGCGGCATATATCGCGAAGCACGCGGACTATCAGGATCTGCTGAAAGACGCGGCATGACCGCTATTCGCGACAACAAGGCTCGTAATCGCTTCGAGCTGGATGTCGGCGGATCCACCGCGTTTGCGAATTATCGCCGTGCCGGTGATCGCGTCATCATCACGCACACCGAAACGCCACCGGCCCTGCGCGGCCGCGGCATCGCGTCGGAGCTGGTCAAGGGCGCACTCGCATTGATCCGGGCCGACGGGATGAAGGTCGTCGCAGGATGTTCGTTCGTGGTGGATTATCTCGAGCGGCATCCGGACTATGCGGATTTGACGGGGTAAGCCACATTTGGTCACACCCGTCATTCCCCACCACTCCAACTGGAGTGGCGGGAAATGACGAGTTTGGGTCTCAAACGATCTTGATCGACATATCCGGCAAGCCCTGGATCTTGCAGAGCAGCACATCGCCCTTCACGACCGGGCCGACATTTTCCGGCGTGCCGGAATAGATGATGTCGCCAGCCTTCAGCTCGAAGGCTTCCGAGAGTTTGGCGATCTGCTCGGCGACGCTCCAGATCATCTTGTCGAGATCGGAGGTCTGTTTCACGGTGCCATTCACCGCGAGCGAGATCGGACCCTTGGTCATGTGGCCGGTCTTGGCGACCGGATGGATCGGGCCGATGACTGCGGCATGGTCAAAACTCTTGCCGATCTCCCATGGCTTCTTCTCGTCGCCCATGGCGCGCTGCAGATCGCGGCGTGTCATGTCGAGGCCGAGAGCGTAGCCATAGACGTGGTCGAGCGCCTTATCGACGGGGATATTGGCGCCGCCGGATTTCAGCGCGGCGACGAGTTCAACCTCGTAATGATAATTCTTGGTCAGCGACGGATACGGGTGATCGGCCACCTCGCCGATCTTGACGTTCTGGATCGCGTCGGTCGGCTTCTGGAAGAAGAACGGCGGCTCGCGCGTCGGGTCCGATCCCATCTCGCGGGAATGCGCCGCGTAGTTGCGGCCGATGCAATAGATGCGACGCACCGGAAACACGTCGGTTTCGCCGACGATGGGGATCGTCACCGCCGCGACCGTGAAAATGCTCTTCGGTCCGGCCTCGGCCTGCGCGGCCTCGCCGGCCAAGGCGCTGCCGGCCAGGGCAACGGCACCGGTGGTCAGAATCGTTCTGCGGTTGATGGGGTCCATGGCGTTTCTCCTCGTATGTTTTGTCTTGTTTTTTTGGTCTTGTTTTTATGCGTGCTGGCATACCACAGCAAAAAGGCCCGCGCGAGCGCGGGCCTTCAGCTTCATTCAAAAATGAAGAACTTAGTGCTTGATGTCAGCCGGCAGCTTGCCGCCATTGTCGGCGAGCTTGGTCATCATCTGCTTGTGCAGCCAGATATTCATGCTGGCGGAATCGTTGGTGTCGCCCGTATAGCCGAGCTCCTTGGCGAGATCCTTGCGGGCCGTCAGGCTGGAGTCGATGTCGAGCGCCTTCATCAGGTCGACGATCGAGGTCTTCCATTCCAGCTTCTCGCCCTTGGCCGCCACGGCCTTGTCGAGGATCGCCGCAACGTCGACTGAGTCCATCGGCGCGGCACCTGTAGCCGGGGCCGAACCGCCAGCTGCCGGAGCGGCATCAGGGGTTGCTGCACTGGCGCTGGTGCCGAAAATCGCGCCCATGATCTTTCCGAAAATGCTCATATGTCGCTCCCAATAGCTTCCGTGACAGATTGAAGAATTCGTGCAGCGTTTGTTCCGACTGCACCAGCCGGTCCGTATTTGTAGCCGCCCGCATCCGGCTTGCCAATGCGGCACAGCCGACAACGGGAAGAGACATTTCAAAACCAACTGCCAAAGTCATCGGCAGATCGTTTGATGTCGGTAGCAAGGTTCGTCTGAATTGAGGCGAAAGCCCGGCCGCTGCATTGCAGCGCTGTGAATGTCAGACGACATTTTCACCGAAGCGCGAGCCACGGCGCCACGGGATCAGCGTAGGGTCACTTCACAGGTTGCGGCAAGACCAGCTCTTTCGGCACTTTTGTTACGTGCGCGTCTGGTTTGTTCGCGATCGATACCAATGCAGCCTGCACGCTCCCTTTGAGCGCGACAAGGGGGGCACGACCATGGCGAGCCAATACGCTGCCCATGTCGCCGACTTCGCTCACGGCGCAACTGACGCCACCGCCGCGCCCGCCGTTCACACCATCACCTCCGCCGAATTGACCGACGCATTGCGGCTCGGCTGGCAAAACTTCAAGGCTGTGCCCAGCCGCGCAACAAGATCAAGCGCTCGGCCGCGGATTTCCCCGTCTCGCTGTTTCAATGGCGCAGTGACAAGTAATCCAGGCAAGGTCGTCTGATTCCTGCCGAACCGCCGGCCTCTCGCAGAATTGCGCGAGAGGTCGGCGCGCGATTTTGATATCACCACCGCAAGCCTTGTTTTAGCCGTGGTTCACCGGAAGGCTCGTCGCGCACTATTTTCGCGACATCATTTCAATAGCGAATGAGAGCCTTGAGACCATGCGCCCCCTGCTTTGTACGTTCCTGCTTGGTACTGTCCTGATCTCGCCGCTCGCGCCGGCCCTTGCTGCGCCTGCCTGCGGCACCGGCAGTTTCGATGGATGGCTCGCTGCCTTCAAGACGGAAGCAGTTGGCAATGGCATTTCACAAAAGACAGTCGATGCAGCCCTGGCCGGCGTCACCCTCGACAACAGCGTGCTGTCGCGCGATCGCGGCCAGCAGGTGTTCAAGCAAAGCTTCGAGGAATTCTCCGGACGCATGGTGCCACCAAGGCTGCGTCGGGGCAGCTACATGCTGAAGCGTTACGGCTCGGTGCTCGGACGCATTGAGCAACAATATGGCGTACCCGGTCCGGTGCTGGTGGCGATCTGGGGACTGGAGACCGACTATGGCGTGAACATCGGCAAATTCCCCACAATCCGCGCCATCGCGTCGCTCGCCTATGATTGCCGCCGCGCCGAGATGTTTCGTGCTGAATTGCTCGATGCCCTGCGCATCGTCGACCGCGGCGATCTGGCGCCTGCCGAGATGCACGGCGCCTGGGCCGGCGAAATCGGCCAGACGCAATTCATGCCATCGTCCTATCTGAAATTCGCCGTCGACTTCGACGGCAATGGCCATCGCGACCTGTTGCGCAGTGCGCCCGATGTACTGGCCTCAACGGCAAACTATCTCGCCAGCCATGGCTGGAAGCGCGATCAGGATTTTGCGCCGGGGACTGCGAATTTCGCGGTCATCCAGCAATGGAACAAGAGCGAGGTTTATTCGAAGACCATCGCTTACTTCGCCAGCCAGCTCGCCAAGGAGCCGTAAGCGGCGATGATGGAAGGGCCGTCCGCTCCTCAGCAAGCGGCCCCTCCCGTGATCTCCTACTTCGTCATGCCGACATGCATGGCCTTGGTCAGATGGACAGCACACACGCCCATCTTGTTGTCGAGCAACGCTGTCTGCGCGTCGGTCATCTCCTTGAACGCAACCCGTTTCGCATCACCGTCCGGCATCGCCTCGACGGCGGTTTCGGTTTTCATCAGGTTGCTGCTGCTGCAGCCTTCCATACGCGCAGCCGAAGCCGGCACCGCAGCGAACACAACAGCAGCCATGGCGGCCGCTCCCAGTAATCTTGTGATCATCTTGTTTGTCCTTCGCAACAGAACCGGCATCATTGCCGGCTTCTGTAGAAGGAATTGATACGTCCAGCTGTGATCCGGGAAATAACAGCCGCGGTGAATTGAACGTGAGGCGGTTGTGATCGCCACCAAGAACACTCAACTTTTGGCCGCTCCAGACATCACGGGTAACAAACTTACAGAAATGTAATTCGCGTAGGGATCGCGCATGTCGCGGTGTCGGCTCTTCGCGTTATGCACCGAAACACGAACCGATCTCATGTCCGCCATCCGATTACTTGAACGTGCATCCGTCTCGCCGAAGACGACGCAGCGCGAGCACATGATCGCTGCTGCGTGGACATTTCGAGTTGTAGGTACAAATATCCTCACGCAGTTGTATCTTTGGGATAAGCTTCTGATCAGGCCCGCATAAGGATGATTTTACATTCATATCTACTCTACGCATGCGATTCGCGCATGGCGACGGTGGCGATAGCCTCTTGAAGAACCGTCCGATCCAGCCATCTATTTAGGAAAGAACGGCTCGCTCCGGCGCCCCTAAACCCGCCAACGCGCTCAGCCACCGGAACCGCTCCAACCGCATGATTTAAATGACTAATTAAACCCGAAAACTGGCGCGGGAGGTGCCCCAATACGCACGATGCCTGTAAAATCACCTACCAGCGCCAAGAGGTTAATCATTCCTTGCGCGAGCTATGCGATCTTTGACTAGCTGCATCGCAACATTCCCACTGCTGCACTGCGATATCGTCATCTATATTCACTTCAATAGCGAAGCACCTCGCAAGAGATGAATCGCTTAACGAAGGAGAACCAAAATGTTGCTTTCATTCATCCGCATGATCCAGGCGTTCCGCGACTATCAGCGCAACGTTGCCGAACTCTCCCAGCTCAGCGATCGCGAGCTTTCCGACATCGGTCTCGACCGTTCGGACATTCCGCGTGTTGCTTCCGGCGCCTACAACGGCTGATCCGTCCGGGCGGCTAGCCCGTCCAGTTTGACGTTTCACGGATTGCGCCCGCCTCGCGCGGGCGCAATCGTGGTTCCCTGAAGACCACCATCTTCGGAGCCAGACACCTTCAAAGCCAAGCGTCTTCAAAGCTTTGGCTAACCGGCCAAATTTCCGCGAAGCGAATTCCACTTCGCGCCAAAACGCGCTACATGCGGGGCCATGACAACAGCCCCAAACTCAGACGACTGCGTCCATGTGATCGGCGCGGGCCTCGCCGGCTCGGAAGCCGCCTGGCAGGTCGCCAATGCCGGCGTTCCCGTGATCTTGCACGAGATGCGGCCGCACCAGATGACCGAAGCCCATCGCACCGATGGCCTCGCCGAACTGGTCTGCTCCAATTCCTTCCGTTCTGACGACGCGCTCAACAACGCTGTCGGCCTGCTGCACGCCGAAATGCGCAAGCTGGGCTCGCTGATCATGCGCTGCGCCGATGCCAACCAGGTGCCCGCCGGTGGCGCGCTGGCGGTGGATCGCGGTGGCTTCTCCGATGCCGTGACCAAGGCGTTGAACGACCACCCGCTCATCACCATCGACCGCGCCGAAGTGGCCGGCCTGCCGCCTGCCGACTGGCGCAACGTCATCGTCGCAACGGGACCGCTGACCTCCGCGGCGCTCGCAGACGGCATTCGCGGGCTGACAGACGAGAACGCGCTGGCCTTCTTCGACGCCATCGCCCCGATCGTCCATAAAGAATCGATCGATATGGAAATCGCCTGGTTCCAGTCGCGCTACGACAAGGTCGGGCCCGGGGGCAACGGTGCCGATTACATCAACTGCCCGATGACCCGCGAACAGTATGACGCCTTCATCGATGCGCTGTTGGCCGGCGAAAAGACCGACTTCAAGGAGTGGGAAACCAACACGCCCTATTTCGACGGCTGTCTGCCCATCGAAGTCATGGCCGAGCGCGGCCGCGAAACGCTGCGTCACGGGCCGATGAAGCCGGTCGGCCTTACCAATCCGCGCGATCCTCTCGTGAAGCCCTACGCCATCGTGCAGCTCCGTCAGGACAACAAGCTCGGCACGCTCTACAATATCGTCGGCTTCCAGACGAAGCTGAAATACGGCCCGCAGCAGCAGGCATTGCGGATGATCCCCGGCCTGCAGAACGCCGAATTCGCGCGGCTGGGCGGCCTGCATCGCAACACCTTCCTGAACTCGCCAAAACTGCTCGATGAGCAACTCCGCCTGAAGGCGCAGCCTCGCCTGCGTTTCGCCGGTCAGATGACCGGCTGCGAAGGCTATGTGGAGTCGGCCAGTGTCGGCCTGATCGCCGGCCTCTATGCAGCAGCAGATGCCAAGAGCCAGTCGCTGGCGCCGCCGCCCGTGACAACGGCGCTGGGTTCGCTGCTCGGCCACATCACCGGCGGGCACATCGAAACCGTCGATGCCGGCCCGCGCTCGTTCCAGCCGATGAACATCAATTTCGGCTTGTTCCCGCCGCTGGCTCAAGCGCCAACCAAAAAGCCCGATGGCTCGCGGCTGCGCGGCAACGAGAAGACCGTCGCCAAGAAGCAGGCGATGAGCGCGCGGGCGCTGGCGGATATGGATAGCTGGATTGCTGCCAGCCTGTCCGTCGCAGCCGCGGCATGACACCGGCGATTTGAATTTCAGGATTGTGCGATGAGTTTGCCGCCACAGGACGCCGCTGCGCTGTCCAAGACCTGGACCGAAGGCGTGTTGCTGAAACGCGACGTGTTCTCGACCGTCGAGCGCGGCCGCTATCGCACGTCATCGGGTGAAGTCGATGCGGTGCTGCGCCGGCTCGACCAGGTGCCGTGGTGGTCCTATCTGCTGGCGCTGCATCTGTTCACGCGGGAGCGCCGTGCGTTGACGCTGGCGCGCGATCTGCGCGTCGGGCCGGAATTGCTGTGGGCCGGCGACCGCGCGCTGGTGCGCGGCTTCATCGACGGCGTCGCACTGCATCTCGCAAAACCACACCATGACGCGCGCTATTTCAAATCGGCCAAGCTGGCACTGCGCAAGCTGCATCGCATGGGGGTGTGCCATAACGATCTCGCCAAGGAGCAAAACTGGCTGCGCGGCAGCGACGGGCTGGCTTATGTGACCGACTTCCAGCTCGCGGTCTGCTTCAAGTCCCGCAGCCAGTTGTTTCGCGTCGCTGCCTATGAAGACTTGCGTCATCTCCTGAAGCACAAGCGCACTTATGCGCCAGAGCTGCTGACGCCGAAGGAAAAGGCGATCCTTGCGAAGAAGTCGCTGCCGGCGCGGATCTGGCTGATGACCGGCAAGAAGGTCTATCGCGCCATCACTCGCGGCATCTTCAACTTCACCGACCGCGAAGGCGGCGGCAAGCGGCTGGTCAACGACGCGCCGCCGCTGCTCGAGATCATCAAGCAGAACCCGGCAGTGCGCGACGCTTCGATTGTCGCCTTTGCCGACCGGCGCACCGGCGTCGGGCTCTATGCATTCGTGGAGGCCGATGACGTCACACTGGAAACGAAGCTGCAGGGCGAATTGGCTGCCGCAAAGGCTGCGAAGCCGCCGGAGCATCTGCAGGTCGTAACAGCCCTGCCCCGCGACGCCTCAGGCCGCATTCGCACCGAGGTGCTGCAGCTCGTCGCGATGAATCAGGTCGATCTGCTGGAGCCGCTGATGACCAGCGATGCCGACCGCGCTTTCCTGAAGGGCATTCTGGAGTCGCGGAAGAACCTGCGGGATCGGTTCAACTTCGAAACGACGATCAGAAACTGACATCACACTGAACGCGATGCGCGCCACAGCGTCCAGAGGGTCCGCAACCGCGATCTGATGTGAAGTTCGAACGGATCGTGATCCGGTCGCGCCATCTGCTCCAGATCGTACTTCGCCAGCGCCATCGGCAGGAACGCCGCGCGCGCATCTGGAGACACATCTGCTAGCATTGCGTCCGCCGTCGCGAGCTGCTCTTGCGCGCCTGATATCAACTGATCCAGCGTTGCGCGGATGCCCGGCGTCATCTTGCCGACAAACATCTGATCGGCGCTGCTACCGTTCTGCAGGAGCATGTCCTGCGGAATGAACAATTGCCGCCGCATCGTATCATAGGGCAGACGCGCAATGATACGCACGACACCTTGGGCAAGCCCCGCATGCTCCGCGACATGCGCGCTGGCCTCCGAGCCATCGCCGAGGATACTGGCCGACGAAAACAGCAACGTGCCGAGCGTATCGCGAAAATGGCTCTCAAGCAGTGCCAGATCCGGCATCGGGTCGTCGTAGAGATCGAAAATATGCACATCGACCAGCTTCGATAGCCGATCGACGGAAAGATCATGCGTGCGGATCGCCAGCAGCAATTCGGCGGCAACGGGGTTCTGCTCGACATCGCCATGACCTACGCCGGCCAGCATGTCGGTCCACCATTGCAGCCGGATTTCGCCGGGCAATGGCTGCTTCACCAGCTCCCGAACGCGCGCAACCTCGGTGTTGAACGCATAGAGCGCCAGCAGCGAGCGGCGCTTGTCGGCCGGCACGAACAACGTCGATGCGTAACGGTCGAAGTCGTGGCTGCGCACCAGTTCCGCGCAGAACGCCGCGGAGCTCTGATCAGCACCACTCATGGCACCGCAATCAGCGCAGCAGCGACGCGGCGGCGCTCGCCCAGCATAACATTATAGGTGCGGATCGCAGGACCGGTCTGCATCGCGTCGATCACCACATGCAGATTGCGCAAGGCGTTCCGCAAATCATTCGGCACGATCCAGACCTCGTTGCCGGTACCGATAATCAGCGTGTCGATGCCTGCAGCGCCTTCGAATACGCGCCGTAGCGAATGGCGATCGATGTCACTGGCCTTGGTCACCGACCATGCCCATACCGCATCAGGCAGGCACAGCAGCGAGCCCCGATGCGACATGGTGTCGAAGTGGAAGCCGCCCTTGCCGTAGGCTTCGATGGCGGCCGAGCGCGGAAGGTGCGGCGCTTCGGGGTCGACCGGCATCTCAGGGCTTCGGCTTCGCGGCCGGCTTGTCGGCGTCTTCACGGTGTTCGCCGACGCCAAGATAGATCAGCAGCGGCGCGGCGATGAAGATCGAGGTGTAGGTGCCGACCAGCACGACGCCAAAGATCATGACAGCGGTGAAGGAGTGGATCGCCTGGCCGCCGAACGCGTATAGCGCCAGCAACGCCAGCGTCACGGTGACGTGGGTGATGATAGAACGCGACAGCGTCGAATTGATCGACTCGTTCAGCAGTTCAGGCATCGGCATCTTCTTGTAACGACGCAGGATCTCGCGAATACGATCGTAAATGACCACGGTGTCATTCAGCGAATAGCCGAGAATGGTCAGCAGCGCCGCAATACTGGTGAGATCGAAGTCGACTTGCGTGATCGACATGAAGCCGATGGTCAGCACGATATCGTGGACGTTGGCGATCATGGCGCCGAGGGCAAACTGCCATTCGAACCGGAACCAGAGATAGATCAGGATGCCCATGATCGCAACGATCAGGCCGAGCATGCCGTAAGCCAGCAATTCGCCGGACACGCGCGGACCGACCACCTCGACGCGGCGATATTCAACACTGTCACCCAGCGCCGCGCGAACCTTCTGCACGGCAGCCTGCTGCGCAGCATCGCCACCCGGCTGTTCGGCCAATCGGATCAGCACGTCGGCCGCGCCGCCGAACTGCTGCAACTGCACGTCACCGAGCTGCAGGGCCGCGAGCGTCGTGCGCATCGCACCGATATCGGCGGTACCGGACTTGGCCTGCACTTCCAGCAGCGTGCCGCCCTTGAAGTCGATACCGAAGTTCAGCCCGTGCGTGAAGAACAGTGTGATGGCAAGTATCGACAGCAGCGCTGAGATCGGGAATGAGATGCGGCGGAAGCGCGTGAAATCGAACTTCGTATCGTCAGGAACGATGCGGAGCGACGGCAACAGATCGAAGATCGCCACGATCGACAGAATGACGATCAGCGCACCCAGACCTGCCAGAACCATTTGTGTCGTTGTCAAAGTCTGCTCCGTAAACTCAAATCGGCACGCTGGTCGGCCGCTTCCACCTGACCCAGCCGGCGACGATCAGGCGGGTCACGGTGAAGGCCGTGAAAACCGTCGTGATGATGCCGATGCCAAAGGTCACGGCGAAGCCGCGGACCGGTCCGGTGCCGATGTAGAACAGCACCGCAGCCGCAATAAAGGTCGTGATGTTGGAATCCAGAATGGTCGCAAGCGCGCGCTTGAAGCCGGCATCGATCGCCGAGATGGCGGTGCGGCCGGCGCGGAGTTCCTCGCGGATACGCTCATAGATCAGCACGTTGGAGTCCACGGCGATGCCGACCGTCAGCACGATGCCGGCGATGCCGGGCAGCGTCAGCGTGGCGTTGAGCAGCGACAGGATGCCGAAGATCATGAGCACGTTGATGGTGACCGCGATATTGGCGAACAGGCCGAACAGGCGGTAGGTCAGCAGCATGAAGACAATGACGAGGATCGAGCCGACATAGGCGGCGAGTTCGCCCTTTGCGATCGAGTCGGCGCCGAGGCCGGGGCCAACGGTACGCTCCTCGATGATGCTGAGCGGCGCAGGCAGCGCGCCGGCACGCAGCAGGATCGCGAGATCGTTGGCGCCCTGCACCGTGAAGCTGCCGGAAATCTGGCCGGAGCCGCCGGTGATCGGCTCGCGAATGACCGGGGCGGAGACCACTTCGTTGTCGAGCACAATGGCGAAGGGCAGATTGACGTTCTTCACCGTCGCGTCTGCGAATTTGCGTGCGCCAGACGTGTTGAAGCGGAACGAAACGATCGGCTCATTGGTCCGCTGATCAAAACCCGGCTGCGCGTCGGTCAGGTCAGCGCCGGAAACCAGTACTTCCTTCTTCACCAAATAAGGTGTCTTCGGTGACTGCGAGCTCATCAGGAGGTCGGAATCAGGCGGCACCCTGCCCTGCGCCTGTTCGGCCGGAATCGAGGTGTCGACCATGCGGAAGTCGAGCTTCGCCGTCTTGCCGAGCAATTCCTTGAGGCGGGTCGGATCCTGCAGACCCGGCACCTGCACCAGGATACGGTCGAGACCCTGACGCTGGATCAGCGGTTCGACGGTGCCGAGTTCGTTGACGCGGCGCTCCACGATCTGGATCGACTGTTCGACCGACTGGCGAATGCGGTCATTGATCGCGGCTGGCGGCACCGAAAGGCGGATCAGGCCGTTGCCGGCGTCCGTAACTTCCAGACTGCGCTGGCCGCTCTGCCCCATCAGGCCGCCGAGCGGCTGCGACAGCTCGCGCAGCTTGGTGAGCGCGGTCTGATAGTCGGTGTCCTTGGTGATCCGCACTTCGACATTGTCGCCACGAACGCCGAGGCCGGTATAGACGATCTTGGCGTCACGCAGCGTACGGCGAACGTCGTCGCGCACCTGATCGAGCTTGTCCTTCTTGACCGAATTGGCATCCACTTCGAGCAAGATGTGCGAACCGCCCTGCAGATCGAGGCCCAGCACCAGATGGCGCTGCGCCCATTTCGGCCAGGTTTTCACGGTGGCTTCGGGGAAGAAATTCGGAACCGCGCACAGGCAGACCACGAGCGCCGTCAGAATGACCGCCAGCGCCTTCCACCGCGTGAAATACAACATCGAAATGACCCGTCAGATTCTTGAAATGGCGACGCGGAGACGCGTCAGCTCGCGGTCGAGTCGTCCTTGGCCTCGGACTTGTCCGCCTTCTCCTTGGCGGGCTCACCCTTGGTGCGCACACCCGAGATCATCGTACGGAGCTGGCGCACACGAACGCCTTCGGCGAGTTCGAATTCGACCTGCTCGTCATCGACCACCTTGGTGACCTTGCCGACCAGACCGCCCGAAGTGACGATGGTGTCGCCGCGGCGGATGTTCTTCACCATCTCGGCGTGGTCCTTCACCTTCTTCTGCTGCGGACGCAGGATCAGGAAATACATGATCACGAAGATCAGCGCGAACGGCAGCAGTGACATCAGCATGCTGTTGGTGTCGCCGCCGGCTGCAGCCTGGGCAAACGCAGGAGTAATAAACATCGGAAGTCCTCGTGAACGCTGGGGAATAACCGGCGACGCGTCGGCGTTCGGCCGGTTCGGGCAAATTCGCGCGGACTATAGCGGCCGGCGTCCCAATTGCAACGCCGGTAAACCCACTGATTTGTCTGCGATTTGTACCGCTTGCGGATGTGTTCCGGGCTCGATATGGGTGCGCGCCGAGGAAAGTCGAAAATGTCAAAAAAGCCCAATAAAACAAGCCGCCGCCCCGCCCAAAAGGCCCCCGCGACCCGCACGTTAAAGACTGTCCGCACGACCGCGGCAAAACGTCCGCGACCAGCCGCCGCCCCCCGGATCGACGAACGGATAGCGCTCGCCCTCGAAACCATTGCCGCGGGCATGGCCGCCGCGGCGCCGAAGCGCTCCAATGCCGATTCTCTGGCCAGTGCCGACGCCTTCATCTGGCATCCCGACGGCCGCCTTGCGCCGGTGCCCAAGGTTAGCCGGGTCGATATCGGCCTGCTGCAGGGCATCAACCAGCAGGTCGATACCCTGATCGAGAACACCCGGCGCTTCGCCAACGGCCTGCCCGCCAATAATGCGCTGCTGTGGGGCGCGCGCGGAATGGGCAAGTCGTCGCTGGTCAAGGCCGCCCACGCCTCGGTCAATGCCAGCAAATCCGTCGCCGGCCGCCTCAAGCTGGTCGAGATCCATCGCGAGGACATCGAAAGCCTGCCCGCGCTGATGGAACAGATCCGCGCCTCGGACTTCTATTTCATCGTGTTCTGCGACGATCTCTCCTTCGACGGCAATGACGCCTCCTACAAGTCGCTCAAGGCCGTGCTCGAAGGCGGCATCGAAGGCCGGCCGGACAACGTGATCCTCTATGCGACCTCGAACCGCCGCCATCTGCTGGCGCGCGAGATGATCGAGAACGAACGCTCGACCGCGATCAATCCCGGCGAAGCCGTCGAGGAAAAGGTGTCGCTGTCGGATCGTTTCGGCTTGTGGCTCGGCTTCCATAAATGCAGCCAGGACGAATATCTCGACATGGTCCGCGGCTATTGCAGCCACTACGGTATCAAGACCGATGCTGCCGGGCTGGAACGCGACGCGTTGGAATGGTCGACCACCCGCGGCTCGCGATCCGGCCGTGTCGCCTGGCAGTTCGTGCAGGAACTCGCCGGCCGCCTCGGCGTGAAGCTGACGACGAAATAACAATCGACTACGCGTCAAACAAAAAGGCGCCGCCTCAGTGAGGCGGCGCCTTTTTGTTGCAACTTCGCTGAGCCAAAAGCGCTTACGCTCCGTTGAGGAACTGCAGCGGATCGACCGGCGACGATCCCTTGCGGATCTCGAAGTGAAGCTGCGGCGAAGTCACTTCACCGGACTGGCCGGACTTGCCGATCACCTGACCGCGCTTGATGGTCTCGCCACGCTTCACCATCAGCTCACTCGCATGGGCATATGCGGTGACGTAGCCGTTGGAGTGACGAACGAGGACCAGATTGCCGTAACCCTTCAGCTCGTTGCCGGAATAGGCAACGACGCCATCTTCGGCGGCCTTGATCGGCGTGCCTTCGGGCACGGCGACGTTGATGCCGTCATTGGACTTGCCATTGGTCTTGGCGCCGTAGCCTGTGACCACGCGGCCACGCACCGGCCAACGGAACGTCGGCAAAGCGCCGGTTGCGTCAGCGGCTTTAGTCGGCGATTCCGGCGTGGCTTCTTCGGGCGTGGTCGTCGCACTTGCGAGACGCGCCTTTTGTGCGGGTTCGGTCGCAGCAACACGAGTCGCCGGCGCGGTCGTGACAGCGCCGGCAGGCGCCGCGGCAACGGCTGCCGGAGCCGGCGCAGCAAGCGGTGCTGCTGCGGGAGCAGCGGCAGCCATACGCGCAGCAGGCACAGTGATCTTGCTACCGAGCTTCAGCTGGGCAGTCGGCGCCAGGCCATTGGCGCGCGCGAGTTCGGCGACCGGCACGTTATTCCGGCGCGAGATGCTCATCAGCGTATCGCCGCGATTGACGAAATGGGTGGTCGATGTGCCGACGGCAGGTTTGCTCGGAGCAGCAGCGACTGCCGGAGCCGGCGCTGCGTTACCGTGGCGCGGAATGATCAGCGACTGGCCTGGCGACAGCGCGCGCGGCCCCTTGTAGCCATTGGCCTGCAGGATCGCAGCCGACGAGACGTTGTAGCGTTTCGCCAGACCATCGAGCGTATCGCTGGTGCCGACGATGATCGAGGTGCCGCCGTCGCGGGCAAGGCCGTTAGTTGCTGCAACCGAGCGCGGCGCCGTGGAGCCGGTGGTTTCGATCGGCGCACGCGCCGGCGGCGGCGTATACATACCGCTACCGCCCCCGCTGACGGGAGCAGCCGACGCAACTGGACGAGTTGTCGGATAGGACTGCGGTGCCGAGATCGGCGGCGGCAAAGCCTGAGATTGATACTGCGGCTGCGGATTATAGGCTGGGCGTTGATATTGCGGCAGCTCCTGGCGCTCGACCGGCGCACGTGGCGCTCGCTGCGGCACAGAGCCGGTGGTTTCGCCTTGCCAGCCAAAGCCACGGGACTGACCCGAGTCAAAACTTGGATTCTGAGATAGGCGCGTCTGCATGTCGGCGCTGCAGCCTGCAAAACCGATAGACATCAGCGCCAGCACCGCAACTTGCGGAGCGCGGCGCGAGCAAAGCAACTCGACAACGCTGGACATTGGTTACTCACTCATACGCAACAAACAACTGAATTGAGTAAACACCGTCTCCGTTACCAAGCCTTTAACCTTGCGACCAACACGTGACAGTCGCTCACGAACTTTTTTTCAGAGTTCGCGCGCGATGCCTGGAAGCGCCGGGACGAACCGCACGTCCACGAGGTCCTTTCGCTCCAATCCACCTCCGGTTTTGTGGATCCGGACCAAGGTCTGGACGCCATTGTGAGGACCGACCGGCGCAACCAGAATACCGTCCTCCGCAAGCCGATCGGTCAGCGCCACGGGCACCTCCTCCACGGCAGCGGTCACGATGATCCGGTCGAACGATCCCAGATTGGCAGCCGGGTTGAGGCCATCACCGAGCATGACCTCGATATTGTGGAGGCCGAGCGCCTCCAACCGGGTCCGGGCGGCATCGGCCAGCGTGCGATAACGCTCAATGCTAAGCACGTCGCGGACGAGTTTAGACAGGATCGCGGCCTGGTAGCCCGATCCCGTGCCGACCTCGAGCACACGGTGACCGGCATTCAATTGCAGCTGTTCGGTCATATAGGCCACCACGAAGGGCTGGCTGATGGTCTGACCGCAGGCAATGGCCAGGGCCGTATCCCGCCAGGCGTGGGCACGATCGTTCGGCTCGACGAAGCGATCACGCGGAATATCTTCCATTGCGCGCAGCACCAGCCGATCGCTGATCCCACGGCGCCGCAAACCGAGCTGAAACGCCATTTGTTCAGGCGGCTGCCCGACGGTAATCATGGAAATGCCTCACGCAGCACAGGTTAGAAACATGATCGATCTAGCAAAGATAGATTGACGTATTCTGCGATCGGAACCGGGACAGGCCAACGACAACCTTTATTGTTCCGCGCGCGGAACCAGCAACATACTAGCCCGTTATGGGCGGGGCGCTCACATCCGATTTCGCTCTATCTGGCACCGAACACGCAACATGCGTCTTGGGGTCACGAAAACGGCAATGCGTCGACATTGCGTTCAACCCGAGAATTTGCGATTTTGTTCAGAAGATTGGGGCAAGGAAACCGGCCATGACTGCAACGAACCCGCCGGGCGGCTCCGTCTTCCTTGTCGAAGACGAGGTCATGATCCGCATGATGGTCGCCGATATGCTCGAGGAACTCGGCTACAGCGTGGCCGCCGAAGCCGGTGACATCAACGAAGCGATCAAGCTGGCTGGTACTGCCAAGTTCGACATTGCGATCCTCGACGTCAACGTCAACGGCAAGGTGATTTCGCCGGTCGCCGAAGTGATCGCATCGCGCAACCGCCCGTTCATCTTCGCGACTGGCTACGGCGCCCAGGGCCTACCCGAAGAATTCCGCGACCGCCCAACGCTGCAGAAGCCGTTCCAGATGGAAACGCTGGCACAGGTGCTGTCCACGACGCTCAAGGGCGTCGCGGTCTAGGCGACCCCACTCGCCTATCTCGAAATCTCAGCCCATCGCCTTGGTCAGCGCTTCGGAGAATTCATCGTCCGTGCGATCAAGACGCAGCGGGGTAACCGAGACATAGCGCGCAGCAAGGGCTGCGAGATCGGTGCCCTCCAGCGGGGCTTCCGCGGCGACGATGCGTTCGAAACCGATCCAGAAATACGGATTGTTGCGGCCATCGCGCCGCTCATCGACGCGCAGAAAGCCCTGATTGCGCTTGCCCTGCCGCGTGACGACGACGCCCTTCACCTCGTCGGCCGCGCAGGCCGGGAAGTTGACGTTGATCACCGTGTTCTTTGGCACGCCCGCCTTGATGACCTTGCGAAGCACGTCCGGCCCGTATTTCAACGCGGTCTCCCATTGCGGGTTGTGACGCGTTTCCATCGAGAATTCCTGGCTCAGCGCGACCGACGGGAAACCGAGGATGGTACCTTCGAGCGCGCCGGCTATGGTGCCGGAATAGACGACATCTTCGGCGACGTTGCGGCCCTTGTTGACGCCCGACAGCACTAGGTCAGGTTGCTGATCCTTGAGGATGTGCCGCGCGCCCATGATCACGCAGTCAGTCGGCGTGCCGCGCACGGCATAGTGCCGGGGGCCGACTTCGCGCAGGCGCAGCGGATCGTTCAGCGACAATGAATGCGACACACCGGACTGATCGAGTTCGGGCGCCACCACCCAGACGTCATCCGACAATTCCTTGGCGATCTGCTCGATGATCTTCAGGCCGGGGGCGTGAATGCCGTCGTCATTGGTGCAGAGAATGCGCATTCGTGAGGTGCCTTTTCGATCGGGAGGGCCGCTGGCCGGCATCGGTTTTTGCCAGCATGTGCCCCCTTTTGCCACCCCCATTTTGGGCGCCGCGCATGCGCTGCCGAGGCTGTCCCGAAGGCGATTTTTCCCGCGGGCCGGAACATTTCGACGTCGCCGGGATTTTTAGCTTAGGTAGGTGAGTGCCAATTGCGTCAGAAGCATGCGCGCTCGACCCGGATGGCCTTGGTTGTAGCGCGCCATAGGACGACGGAGATGGCGAGACAGCTTGAACGGGTGTTGATCATCGGATTGCCGGCGATCGCGGTTGTCGGTCTGACGGGGTGGCTGCTGCTTCCCAGATGGGCCGAGACCAAGCCCGATCTCACCCTCAATACGGCGGTAGTGGCAACAATGCCTGACGAACTGAGTGAAGAAGACTTTGCCAATCCCACGCCGTCGCAACTCGTCAGCGTCCCCGACGCCGCAGAACTCAACCGTCTCAGCCTGACCCGCCAATCGTTTCGCCGCGGTGGTTTCGGCTCCCGGGCACTGATGACTTTCACCGTCCGCAACGCCAATGATTATCCGGTCAAGGACCTCGAAATCGCCTGTGCCTTCCGCAGCCGGGATGGTCGCTATGTGACGGAACGCCGCCGCGTTATCGCGGAGACCGTCAGCATGAAAAGCCGTAAGGCGTTTCCGATGACGCATATGGGCTTTGTCAACATAAAAGCCGAGAAAGCCAAATGCGCGTTGGTGACCGCCAGCCGCGCCTGAACGCGGCTGGCCGTGACGTGGTCTAGCCGGCCTGCACCACCTTGAGGCCGCCCATATAGGGCTGCAGCACATCCGGAACGGCAATCGAGCCGTCTTCCTGCTGATAGTTTTCCATCACGGCGATCAGCGCACGACCAACGGCCGTGCCTGAGCCATTTAGCGTGTGTACGAAGCGCGGCTTGCCGTCCGGTCCACGCGAACGCGCATCCATGCGACGCGCCTGGAAATCGCCGCACACCGAGCAGGATGAAATCTCGCGATAGGCACCGCCCTCGCCCTGGCCCGGCATCCAGACCTCGATGTCGTAGGTCTTCTGCGCTGCGAATCCCATATCGCCGGTGCACAGCGTCATCACGCGGTAATGCAGGCCAAGCCGGCGCAGCACTTCCTCGGCGCAGGACAGCATGCGCTCGTGCTCATTCTTACTCTCTTCGGGCGTAGTGATCGAGACCAGCTCGACCTTGGTGAACTGATGCTGACGGATCATGCCCCGCGTATCACGACCCGCTGCGCCGGCTTCTGCACGGAAACACGGCGTCAGCGCCGTCATGCGTAGTGGCAGTTCCTTTTCGTCGAGGATGGATTCACGGACGAGGTTGGTGAGCGGGACTTCGGCGGTCGGGATCAGCCAATAACCCTGTCCCTCATTGCCGATCGCACCGGCAGCGAATTGATCATCGCGAAACTTCGGGAGCTGCGCGGTGCCAAACATCGCATCGTCGCGAACCAGAAGCGGTGGGTTCACTTCCGTGTAGCCATGCTCATTCGTATGCAAATCGAGCATGAACTGCCCGATGGCACGCTCCAGCCGTGCAAGGCCCTTCTTCAGCACGACGAAGCGTGCGCCCGAGAGTTTGGCCGCAGCCTCGAAATCCATGAAGCCCATGGCTTCGCCAATATCGTAATGCGCCTTTGGCGTGAACGCGTAGTTGCGCTTGGCGCCGAAGTGATGGCGCTCGACATTGCCATGTTCATCGACGCCTTCCGGCACTTCGTCGAGCGGCAGGTTTGGAATTTCGGCAAGCGCAACCTTGAGCTTATCCTCGGCGTCCTTCACCGCAGCTTCCATCGCGGGCATCGTGGTCTTGAGCTCGGTGACCTCGGCCATCAACGCATTGGCGCGCGTCTCATCCTTGTTCTTCTTGGCTTCGCCGATTTCCTTTGACGCCGCGTTGCGACGAGCTTGCGCCTGCTCGGACGCAAGGATCGCAGTCCGGCGCGCCTCGTCGATCGTCAGCAACGATACCGACAGCGGCGCCAGTCCCCGCCGCTTCAGCGCAGCGTCGAATGCCTCGGGATTGTCGCGGATCGATTTGATGTCGTGCATGGCGGGATTCCTGAGCGAAAGCGGCCCTGAGTACCCCGAATAGCTGACATTTGGAACATCAAATGGCAGGCGTCACTTGGCAAAGAAACCGAGGACGGCCAACGCGTAGAAGATAAAACTCGCAATGATGATACCGCCGACACGCACGGTAATTTGCTGGGTCATCCTGTCTACAGCACCCTTCAAATCAACATCCGTCGCCGGCAGGTCCGACTTTGACGCCAGCAATTCGAAAGTTGAGATGGAGGCAGGAACGATGAAATCGCGGGCTGCCTCGGCATGAGCTTCGGCCTGCCCAACTGGAACGCCTGCTTCACGGAGACGCTTGGCATAGCTCAGAGTATCAAATGCAAAGGCCACGACCATCTCCCCTGCAACCCGAGATACAACCAAAGATAGATTTGTCGTTTCTGAGTTGCAAGGCGCCTTCGCCCTACTCCGCTGGTGTCACGTCCGTGCCGGTCTCCGCAGCCTTGGCAGCAGCGGCCTTGGCAGCGTTCTTCTCGACGATGCTGACGGCAATGATCGAGCCCTCGTAGAGCACCAGCAGCGGGATCGCGAGGGAGGCCTGGCTGATCACGTCGGGCGGCGTCAGCACCGCGGCGATGACGAAGGCGATGACGATGAAGTAGCGGCGCTTCTCGCGCAGCTGCTTCGACGTGAGGATGCCGATGCGGCCAAGCAGTGTCAGGATGACGGGGAGCTGGAAGGCGATGCCGAAGGCAAAGATCAGCGACATCATTAGTGAGAGATATTCGCCGACTTTCGGCAGCAGCTGGATCTGCGCGGTCTCGGAGCTCCCGGTCTGCTGCATGCCCAGCGAGAATCGGATCAGCATTGGCAGTACCAGGAAATACACCAGCAGCGAGCCCAGCGCGAAGAAGAACGGCGTAGCGATCAGATATGGCAGGAACGCGCCGCGCTCGTGCTTGTAGAGGCCGGGTGCCACGAACATGTAGACCTGCGCGGCAATGATCGGGAATGAGATGAAACCAGCGCCGAACATCGCCAGCTTCAGCTGGGTCAGAAAGTATTCCAGCAGCGCCGTGTAGATGAATTTCGAGTTCTCGGGGCCGGCGACCCAGACGAACGGCCAGACCAGCACGTTGTAAATCTGCTTGGCGAAGAAGAAGCAAAAGATAAAGGCCACGGCAAATGCGAGCAGCGCCTTGATCAGCCGGGACCGCAGCTCGATCAGGTGGTCCATCAAGGGGGCCTTGGAGGCTTCGATATCTTCGGCACTCATGACGCTTTGGCGTCCTTCAGAACGTCGGGATTGGCCGCGTCGGGGGCGGCTGCGCCATCATTGGCGGCAGCGTGTGTATCGACCGGCGACGGCTGAACTTCCCGGGTAATGGCCAGCGGCTCGTTCACGGCCATTTCCTGCGCATGCGTCTCGGCCTCAACGAAGGTCTCGGGCGTCGGCGGCTCCGGCGTGGTGGGCCCGGCCGGCGGCGTATCGAGATTGTCGACCTTGTCGATGGTCATATCGACTGAAGAATTGGTGTCGCTGACGTCCTTGGTCAGCGACGCCATGATGTTATTGGTGGTGAAGCCGGAGGCGGCATCCTTGACGTCGTCGAAGGCCTTCTTGACGTCGGCCATTTCGGCTTCGCGCATCGCCTCGTTGAACTGGCCCTGGAATTCCGAGGCCATCCTGCGGGCCTTGCCCATCCACTGCCCGACCATGCGCAGCACGCCGGGCAATTCCTTCGGGCCGATGGCGATCAGCGCGACGACCGCGATGACGACCAGTTCACTCCACCCGATGTCGAACATGTAAAATTCCGCTCACGCGGGGCTTGATGCGCCCGCGTCTCCTTCAATGGCTTCCTCGACCCTCAGGACAATTCCCTCGGGATCTCAGACAGCCTTGCTGCCCACGTCCGTACGGTTGGCGGTCGGCGCCGGCGGGGTCTGGTCGATGGTGCGAACCGGCTCGGTCGGCTTGTCGGCTGGTTTGTCATCGTCGGCCATGCCCTTCTTGAAGGCCTTGATGCCCTGCGCAACGTCGCCCATCAGGTCGGAAATCTTGCCGCGCCCGAACAACAGCAGGACCACTCCGATCACGACGATCCAGTGCCAAATGCTGAGTGAACCCATCCTGCTAATCCTCCAAACACGCGGCCGGTCGCCCAGCCTGATCTGACCGGAACGTAGGCTGCGGGGGTGTCAAAAACAAGGACTTAACCCTCGTGGAATCGCGGATGTCGCGGCGCAATGCCGCGAGCGTTAATGCCGCGATCAGCCCTTGTGGTCGTCGTCCTGGTCGGTTGCGTCCGGCTCGGCGTCATCCGGCTCATCTTCGTCCTGATCGTCCTCGTCGGAGTCATCGTCTTCAGCGTCGTCCGAATCTTCCGCATCGTCGTCGAGTTCGGCAGTTTCGGGCTCTGCGGTTTCGTCTTCGTCCGACTCGTCCTCTGCGACCTCGGCCGTTTCGGCTTCGGTCTCGTCCTGCTCGGGCGCGATCACGTCCAGATCACCGGTTTCGAGTTCCGCGACTTCGGCCACGTCGGCCTCAGGCTCGACGACATCCGCCGTCTCGGTCAATTCGGCCACTTCGGCGAATTCAGCCACCTCGACGAATTCAGCCTTGGCCTCGGCAAATGCCTGGGCCTCACCAGCGAATTCGACGGCGCCGGCCTCCGGTTCCTTGATCTGCAGTTCCGGGAATTCCGGATCGGGCGCCGACAGCGCCAGTTCCAGCTCGCCCCCCTCCAACGGATCCTCGTCCTCGCGAAGCGTCGGATCGTCGGACGGATTGGGCACGCTGAAGCCGGATGGCAGACGCGAGTCCAGCAAGCCTGTGCCCTTGAGTTCCTCGAGACCGGGCAAATCGCCAAGCGCCTCCAGGCTGAACTGCGACAGGAAGCTCTCGGTCGTGCCGAAGGTCAGCGGCCGGCCCGGCGTCTTGCGACGGCCGCGCGGCTTGATCCAGCCCGTTTCCAGCAGCACATCGAGGGTGCCCTTGGAGGTGATGACGCCGCGAATATCTTCGATCTCGGCGCGCGTCACCGGCTGATGATAGGCGACGATGGCGAGCACTTCGATGGCCGCACGCGACAGCTTGCGGGTCTCGGTGGTCTCGCGGGTCATCAACCAGGACAGGTCGCCGGCGGTGCGGAACGTCCACTTGTTGGCGACACGGACCAGATTGACGCCACGCATGGCGTAATCGGCCTGCAAACGGGCCAGCGCCGCCTTGATGTCGACGCCATCCGGCATGCGCTTGGCCAGCGCCGACTGGTCGAGCGGTTCGGTGGACGCAAACAGCAGCGCTTCAAGCAGGCGCAATTCTTCGGGGCGTGCCTCCGACTGGACCTCGGATTGTCCCTCGGACTGCACGATCTGATCCTCGACATCGTCGATGCGTTTCTCGGCGAGGCTTGCCATGTCTGGATCTCCTTCTTCCACTTACTCGGCCGGAACTTCCGGCCCCACCTGCACAGGCTGGGCGATGTGCTTGCGGAAATACAAAGGCGCGAATGCTTCTTTCTGGCTGAGGTCGAGCGTGCCCTCACGGACCAGTTCGAGCGCAGCCGCAAAACTCGAGGCCATCACCGTCGCGCGCTGCGCGGGGTCAGCGACGTAAGCCAGCAGATATTCGTCGAGACGGCTCCAATCCTCGGCCATGCCGACCAGCCGCTCCAGCGACGCACGCGCTTCGCTCAGCGACCAGACTGTGCGCTTGGCCAGATGCACGCGCGTCAGTACGCGGGCCTGACGCTGGGTCGCATAGGCCGACAACAGGTCATAGAGCGTTGCCGTGAAGCGCGGATGCTTGATCTCGGCGATTCCCTCGGCAAGGCCGCGCGGGAAGATATCGCGATTGAGCTGCGGACGGGTCATGAGTCGGTTCGACGCTTCGCGGATCGCTTCAAGCCGGCGCAGGCGATTGGCCAGTGCGGTCGCCATATCCTCAGCGCTCGGGCCCTCGCCCGGCACGGTGGTGTCCGGCAACAGCAGACGCGACTTCAGGAACGCCAGCCACGCCGCCATCACCAGATAGTCGGCGGCGAGTTCCAGACGGATCTTCCGGGCCGCTTCGATGAACAGCAGATATTGGTCGGCCAGCGCCAGAATCGAAATCTTGTGCAGATCGACCTTCTGCTGCCGTGCAAGCGCGAGCAGCAAATCGAGCGGGCCTTCATAGCCTTCGACGTCGACGACCAGCGCCGGCTCGTCGTCGGGAACAGCCTCGGCCGGCAGTCCAGTTTCAAACGACAAAATCTCAGCGCTCATGCACTTGCTCCTGCTCGAGCGATCAAGGCGTCCAGTTCCGCGCGTCCGGCCGCGCGGTCGAATGGCTGCGGCTGGCGGCGGGCAGCAACGGCAGCCTGCGCGCGCTCGAGCGCCTTGCCCGCCAGAACCGGGGTCTCGCTGACAACGTCGCGCATCTCGTCCAGCTTGCCGTTGCAATGCAGGACCATGTCGCATCCGGCACTGACGATCGCCCGCGTCCGTTCCGCGATTGATCCCGCCAAGGCGTTCATGGACACGTCATCACTCATCAACAAACCCTGGAACCCGATACTGCCGCGAATCACCTGCTCAATGATTGTCGCAGAAGTCGTGGCCGGCTGGGTGGCATCCAGAGCGCTAAACACAACATGTGCAGTCATCGCCATCGGCAGGTCAGAAAGCGGACGAAACGCTTCAAAATCAGAAGCTTCGAGCTCACTCTTCGAGTTATCCACGATCGGCAATTTGAAATGAGTATCGGCGGTGGCCCGGCCATGGCCGGGAATGTGTTTCAGGACCGGTAGAATGCCACCCTGCGACAGACCTTCGGTCACGGCCCGAGCGATGATCGCGACCTTGCCGGGCTCGGTGCCGTAGGCGCGATTGCCGATCACGGCATCGGCGCCTGCCACGGGAACGTCCGCTAGCGGCAGGCAGTCCACGGTGATGCCGAGGTCCACAAGGTCACTCGCAATGAGCCGTGAACTCAGCCAGGCCGCTCTGAGGCCCGCCTCCGGATCAGCATCGTAGAGTGCGCCGAACAGGGCGCCGGGCGGATAGACCGGCCAATGCGGCGGTCCCAGACGCTGCACACGGCCACCTTCCTGATCGATCAGGACCGGCGCATCCATGTCTCCGGTCGCCCCGCGCATTTCCTCCACAAGCCGAGCCACTTGGACTGGATGATCAATATTACGCTTGAAGAGGATAAAGCCCCATGGTCGCTCGGCGCGCAGAAATGCGCGCTCTTCAGCGGTCAGTTCCAGCCCAGATACACCGGTGATGAATGCGCGTGTGCTCATGGGGCCGATTAGCCCCCATCAACGCCCAGGGTCAAGGAAACGGCCGTTAATTCCTTTGGACGACGCACTGTCCGCCAGCCGATTTCAGGTTCCCGCAGACCTGCGAGGCCTCATCCTGCGAACCGAACGGCCCGACCATGGCCCGATAATAGGTCCCCTTGTCGCCAAGGTCGGCCTTCTTGATCAACGGAGCCCGCGATCCCAGCACCGAGGGGAACTTGGCCTGCAGAGCCCGGAACGATGCCTGCGCATCGCCCTCCGACCGCTGGGACGAGACCTGGACTACATAGCCACCGGAGACTGCCGGAGCCGTTTGCTGGGTCGGGTTGGTCGAGGCCATCCGTGAAGGCGCCGGAGCAGCCGGAGGCGCGGCCTGCGGCGAGAGCGACATCGGGGCGTTGACCGATGCGTTGGCATTGGTCGCGCGCGGTGCCGCGACAGGTGCTGTTGCGGGCATCTGAGCCGGAGCTGCGATGCGGGCCGGCGCCTGACGCGCGGCCGGCGTGGTCCCGGCGTCGGACTGGTCGCCCTTGACAGCGAAGGTGCGGATCTTGCGCGGTTCGTCGCCGCCCTGCATTGCGCCGTTGCCGACCATGGGCTTGTTGCTTGGCGAGACACTGGCCGTGGATGGCGGGTTGGCGTTCTGGTTCAGCGGCGGAAACACCACGCGCGGACCAGCCTTGGTAGCGTCCTGCACGTTGACCGGCTGCTCTTCGCGCGACACCAGCCGCTCGGGGGCTGCGCCACCGAGACGATCCTGGATCGGCTTTCCATCAGCAGAGGCCGTTGCGGACGGCGCGACGATCTTGTTCGGACCAGGCTCGGCCTTGATCACCGGCGGCTCGCCGGTGCGCGACGATCCCATGAAGGAGCGATAGGCGAAGGCAGCGCCGGTACCGACAACGGCGAGCGCGAGCACGATCGCGACGGTCGCCATGCCACCGCGACGCTTCGGCGCTTCTTCCTGCTCGGCATAGCTATCCTGATAGGCGTAGGGGTCGTCCTGGTATTGACCGTCCTGCGGATGCTGGGCCTGCGCACCATCGGCGTGGCCATACAGGGCATCGTCGTAGCGATCGGGATCGGGGTGTTCGTGAGCCTGATCGTACTGACCGCGATAGTCGTGCGCCTGATGGTCCGCACGCGCGGCAAAGCCCGGCGCCTGATGATAATCGGCCTCCGACTCCGAGTGCTGCTGCTCCTGATGCTGAGCACCGTAACGCTGCACTGGATGAAGGCTCTCGAATTCCTGCTGCTGCGGCTCACGGGATGCCGCACGCTGCATCCACGGCGGCGGGCCGGGCTGCGCGGGTTCTTCCTCATATTCCGGCTCGTCCTGATAGGCCGATTCAGCCTGACGTGGCGCGGGCGCCGGACGGCTGTTACTGGCGAACGGGTCGGTTTGCCCGATCAGCCGCGCGAGTTCGGCGAGCGGATCGCCCTCGCCGTTCGTCCGCGATTGAGGGTCGCGGCCGTAATCGTCATCCGCTGGGAAAGGTCGGTTCTGGTATCGATTAGCCATTGTGATGTCGCATCCCCTTCGGGAAAGCCGCCAACCCGCTTTTCAAACGAAACAGCTGCTATCAAGAACCACCCACAGATCCCCATGTGAGCGGTCGTCCCCAATCTACCGCATCTCGCCCGGTGCGGTGACGCCGAGAACGGCGAGGCCCGAAGCCAGGACTGAGACGACGCTCTGGACGAGTGCCAATCGCGCTTTGGTAAGTTCTGCATCATTAGTGATAATGAAGCGTAAATGAGGCATATCGCGCCCGCGCGTCCAGAGCGCATGAAATTCGCTGGCGAGATCATACAGATAGAAAGCAATGCGGTGCGGCTCATGCGCCACGGCCGCGGATTCGATCATCCGTGGGTACAATGCTAACTGCCGCATCAGGCTCAACTCGGCAACATCGTCGAGCCGCTCCATCACCGCGTCTTCCAGATAGGTAATGCGCGCTCCGGTTTCCAGAGGCAGGTCGGTCAGCATCTCCCGCGCATTACGGAAGATCGAATGACCGCGGGCGTGACCGTACTGGACGTAGAAAACCGGGTTGTCCTTGGACTGCTCGATGACCTTGGCGAGGTCGAAATCCAGCACCGCATCGTTCTTGCGGAACAGCATCATGAAACGCACGGCGTCGGAACCGACCTCGTCGACCACTTCGCGCAAGGTGACGAAATCACCCGAGCGCTTCGACATCTTCACCGGCTCGCCGTTGCGCAGCAGTTTCACCAGCTGCACGATCTTGACGTCGAGCTCGGCCTTCCCTGCCGTCACCGCCTTGATCGCCGCCTGAACGCGCTTGATGTAGCCGCCGTGGTCGGCACCCCAGACATCGACCATATTGAGGAAACCGCGATCGAACTTGGTCTTATGGTAGGCGATGTCGGAGGCGAAATACGTGTAGCCGCCATCCGACTTCAGCAGCGGACGATCGACGTCGTCGCCATAGGCCGTAGCGCGGAACAGGGTCTGCTCACGGTCCTCATAGTCGTCGACAGGTTTCCCCTTCGGCGGCGGCAGCCGGCCGATATAGACGTCCCCCTTGGCGCGCAGGAATTCGATGGTTGCACCGACCATGTCGGTACCGCCATCGATCAGCGAACGCTCCGAAAAGAACACTTCGTGCGTGATGTTGAGCGCGGCGAGATCGCCGCGGATCATCTCCATCATCGTGGAAATGGCCTTTGGCCGCACGACCGGCAACCATTTGTCCTCGGTCATCTGGTTGAGCGCGTCGCCGTGCTCTTTCGCCAGCGCCTGCCCGACCGGGACCAGGTAGTCCCCTGGATAGAGCCCTTCCGGGATTTCACCGATGGTCTCGCCGAGAGCCTCGCGGTACCGCAGATGCGCCGAGCGCGCGAGGACGTCGACCTGTGCGCCGGCGTCGTTGATGTAGTATTCACGGGTGACGTCGTAGCCCGCCGTCGACAGCAGGCTCGCCAGCGCATCGCCGAACACGGCGCCGCGGCAATGGCCGACATGCATCGGACCGGTCGGATTGGCGGAGACATATTCGACATTCACCTTCTCGCCGGCGCCGACGAGGCTGCGGCCATAGGCATCCCCATCGCGTAGCACCGCGCGCAGCGCATTCGCCCATGCGCTGGTCTTCAAGGTGAGGTTGATGAAGCCCGGTCCGGCGACATCGACGGAAGTCACCAGTTCGTCCGTTCGCAGCTTCGCAGCAATCGCTTCGGCGAGGTCGCGCGGCTTGGCTTTGGCTTCCTTCGCCAGCACCATCGCGGCGTTGCTCGCCATGTCGCCATGCGACGCGTCCTTGGTCGGCTCCACCACAATGCGCGACAGATCGATGCCAGTCGGCAGGATGCCCTCGGTCGTAAGGGCATTGCAGATCGCATGAACACGCGTGAGCATATTGGCGAACAGATGCGGGGTCGGAGCGGATGTGGCCATGACTGTACAGGAACCGGAACTTGCGCCGGGACTGTTCCCGGCTGGATTGCGTCAAGGATGGATAGCGGTTTCGTATGCGTTCCGCTGCACTTGTTTGATTTCAAACAGATACAGACTTCTGGAAATCGCAAATTTCGTAGCCCCAAAAGGCACTTACAGGGATCGCCTAACGCAATTCGGGGGTCGAGTCAAAGAGCCGGATATGCTCGGTAATGGCAAACCGGTCGGTCATTCCGGCGATGAAATTGCCAATCCGGCGCGCCTGCTCGCCCTCTGATTCCGGCTCGGCACCCTCAGGCGGCAGCCATTCGGCCGGCAGAACCTCGGGCGAGCGCTGATAGCGCGCGAACAGATCAGTGACGAGACATTCGGCCTCGACCATCACCCGCATGACGCGTTCATGGCGATACATCCGCTGCCAGAGAAAGGCCTTGATCCCCGCCTCGGCCTCCGCCGCATCGGCGCGAAACGCGGCGAGCCTTCGGCCGCAGCGACGAATGTCCTCGGCGGACTCCGGCCGCAATGCGCCGAGTCGTTGCTCCGTCTCGCCGACGACTGCGCCGATCAGATATGAAATCAGCTCGCGCACCAGTTCGGCACCGCGCCGGCTCTCATCAAGGCCGGGATAGCGCCTGTCGATCTCGGCGATCATGCCTTGCGTCAGCGCCATTGCCTTGAGGTCATCGACGGTGAACAGACCGGCGCGCAGGCCGTCATCGATGTCATGGGCGTCATAGGCGATATCATCGGCAATTGCTGCGACCTGGGCCTCCAGCGACGCGAAACTCGACAGTTCCAGATCGAAGGTGCGGTCGTATTCGGTGATCCCGAACGGCACGCCGTGGGTGGCATAGCGTCCCACAGGCGCGCCTGACGCATCCGTCAGCGGCCCATTGTGTTTGACGATGCCTTCGAGGGTCTCCCAGGTCAGGTTAAGGCCGTCGAATTCCGGGTACCGATGCTCAAGCGACGTCACCAGGCGCAGGGTCTGGGCGTTGTGATCGAAGCCGCCATGAGCTTCGAGGCATGCATCGAGCGCCCGCTCACCGGCATGACCAAACGGTGGGTGGCCGATGTCATGGGCCAAGGCCAGCGTCTCGGTCAGGTCTTCGTCGAGGCCCAGTTGTCGGGCCACCGCGCGCGCAATCTGCGCCACTTCCAGCGTGTGGGTGAGCCTTGTGCGGTAATGATCGCCCTCATGGAACACAAAGACCTGGGTCTTGTGCTTGAGGCGCCGAAACGCGGTCGAATGGATGACCCGGTCGCAATCCCGGCGAAATGCGCTGCGGGTCCGGCTCGGAGCCTCGGAAAATAGCCGTCCGCGACTGCGATCGGGGTCGCAGGCATAGGGGGCGCGGGGAGCAGCCATTCCGACCGACACGGCGTGTTTATCCTTGATCCAATTGATTCCTGAGCCCGCCGCACTTAACTATGGGCAGCGGCAGATTCAAATGGTTCGAATCCAGCCCGGAGAGAGATATGACCGATACAGCAGTCACCGAGGCCCCCCTCACCGTCAGCGCGCGTGCTGCGCGCCGGATCGGCGAGATCCTCAAGACCGAAGGCGACGGCGCGATGCTCCGCGTGTCGGTCGAAGGCGGCGGTTGTTCCGGCTTCCAGTACAAGTTCGACGTCGAACGCGCCAAGGCGGAAGACGACATCCTGATTGAACGCGACAGCGCCGTGGTACTGGTCGACCCCTCCTCGGCGCCGTTTCTGGCCGGTTCCGAACTCGACTTTGTCGATGACCTGATCGGCGCTTCGTTCCGCGTGGTCAATCCGAATGCGACGGCGTCCTGCGGTTGCGGGACCAGCTTCTCGATCTGATTCCTCTTAGACTCGTCTAGATTGGCCTATTTCTCGGCGAACAGCGCCCGCGCATTGCCGTGCGCGATCTGCCTGGCGATATCAGGCGGCAACTGCGCCAGCCAGGCCCGATAGGCATCCATGATATCGCCATAGCTCGCCCAGCGTTCCGGCACCCAGGTGTCGGAGCCCAGCAGGAAGCGATCAGGGTAGCGTTCGAACAGCACCCGCCATTGCGGCGTCAATCTGCCTGCCCCGTCCACAATGCCGCTGCGGTAAGATAGCTCACCCCAGAGTTTCGGATATTTTGCCAGCATCGCTGCGACACGGTCCGGTGCAAGGCTGAAGCCGGTATGCGCCCATATGACCCGCGCGCGCGGATTGTGCCGCATCAGGATCTCCACGGCCTCGTCGTCAGCATGGGCATGCAGATAGAGATTGTTGGCGACGGCGAAGTCGACGGTCTTCTTGACCATCTCGGTATCGGCCGCCTTGCCGGTCAGATGGAATTCGCCGACGCCGCGATAATAGCCGCGCTTGAATTCCTCCTGCACCAGATCGAAGATCACCGGATCGTTGAACCAGCTACCGATATCGGCGCGGATACGATACGGCCGGATGAACGGCACAACCTGCAGATCGCCCGACTTGCCCTTCGCCTTGTCGTCCATCAGCACATGCGTGCCAGTGTTCGGGCGGCTGGTGGCGAGAACGCCGGTGACGCGGTTCTTCCTGAAAACCTCGAGCACCTCGTCGGGCTGATAATATGGCTTCGGCTCCCAGTTGTAATGCATATGGGCGTCGAAGATTTCGATCCGATCGTCGGCACATACCGGCGCAACAACGAGTGCGGCCAGCAAAGCGGACGCAGTAAGTGTTCTCACCAGCACTGAGACGTCCCTATTCCGCAGCTACGATGCGGGGACGATCGTCGTGCTCTTCGTCCTCGAGTTGCGGCTGCAGCTTGCGCTTCAGCTTGCGGTCGATGCGATCGAGATAGATGTAGATAACGGGGGTGATGAACAACGTCAGCAATTGCGAGACACACAGACCGCCGACCACGGCAACGCCGAGCGGCTGACGCAATTCGGCGCCGGCACCTGCACCAAGGGCGATCGGCAGCGTGCCGAAAATAGCCGCAAAAGTTGTCATCATGATCGGGCGGAAACGCAGCAGCGCGGCCTCGCGGATCGCGTGTTCGGCCGACAGGCCGACGCGGCGACGCTCCAGCGCAAAGTCGACCATCATGATGGCGTTCTTCTTGACGATGCCAACCAGCATCACGATGCCGATCATGGCGATGACCGACATCTCCATCTTGAACAGCATCAAGGTCAGGATGGCACCGATGCCGGCCGACGGCAGGCCGGAAATGATCGTGATCGGGTGGATGAAGCTCTCATAGAGAATGCCAAGGATCACGAAGGCCGCAAACACGGCAGCCAGGATCAGCACGCCCTGCCCGCGCAAAGAATCCTGGAATACTTGCGCAGTGCCCGAGAAGCCCGTGGCGATCGTGACCGGCAATTTGGCATCAGCCTCGATCTGCGTGATCTGATCGACCGCATACCCCAGCGAATAGCCCGGCACCAGGTTGAACGAGATTGTCACCGCCGGCTGCTGTCCCTGATGGTTGATCTGCAGCGGCCCAACCGTCGGCACAAGACGCGCGACCGCGCTCAGGGGAATGGTCTGGTTGTTCGACGTCTTCATGTAAAGCTTGGAGAGATCGCTCGGATCAATCCTGAACTGCGGCTGCGCTTCCAGGATGATCTGATAGTCGTTGGTCGGCATATAGATGGTGCCGACCTGACGCGAGCCGAATGCGTTGTAGAGCTGATTGCGAACCTGATCGACCGTGACGCCGTAGACTGCCGCCTTCTCGCGGTCGATATCGACCGTCATTTGCGGATTCTTGATATAAAGGTCGGTGGTCACATCGAGCAGACCCGGCACCTTGGCGATGCGATCACGCATCTCCGGCGATACGCGATATAGCGTGTCGGTATCGCTGCCCTGCAGGACATATTGATACTGGCTCTTCGACGGACGGCCGCCGATGTTCAGGTTCTGGATGCTCTGGAAAAAAGCTTGCAGGCCAGGAACGGCCAGCGACTTCTGCCGCAGCCGGGCCATCACCACCTGTGCCGGTTCACGTTCCTTCGCGGGCTTCAGCGCCACGAACAGGCGTCCATAATTGCCCGTCGCATTCGGGCCGCCGGAACCCACCGTGCTATTGATGTACTCGACCGCGGGATCCGTTTTCAGCAACGCGGCGAGCACCTGCTGACGCGCGGACATCGCTTCGAACGACGTATCGGTGGCCGCCTCGGTGATGCCGGTGAGGAAGCCGGTATCCTCCTGCGGGAAGAAACCCTTCGGCACGACCATATAGAGATAGACGGTGCCGCCGAGCGTCGCGAGGGTAACCACTAACATCAGCGCCTTGTGCGCCAACACATGGTCGAGCGCCCATTCGTAGCCGCGCAGCCAGGCCGCGAACATGCGCTCGAAACCACGCAGGATGAAGTTCTCCCTATGCTCGGGATCGTGGGCCTTGAGCACCCGCGCGCACAGCATCGGCGTCAGCGTCAGCGATACAAAGCCGGAGACGATGATCGCCACCGCGATCGTCACCGCGAATTCACGGAACACGCGGCCGACAATTCCGCCCATCAGCAGCACGGGAATGAACACCGCGATCAGCGAGAAGGTGATCGAAACGATGGTGAAGCCAATTTCGCGCGCGCCCTTCAGCGCCGCATCGAACGGCTTCATGCCGAGTTCGATGTGCCGGACGATGTTCTCCAGCATGACGATAGCGTCGTCGACCACGAAGCCGACGGACAGTGTCAACGCCAGCAGGGTCATGTTGTTGATGGAGTAGTCCAGCATATACATCGCAGCGCAGGTGCCGAAGATCGAGATCGGCACGGCCAGCGCCGGGATGAAGGTCGCGGAGGCCGAACGCAGGAACAGGAAGATGACGATGATCACCAGCACGACGGCGATCAGCAATGTCTCCTCGACGTCGGCGACGGCTTCGCGGACCGATACCGAGCGGTCCATCATCACATTGACTTCGACCGACGGCGGCAATTGCGCGCGCAGCGACGGCAGCTTGGCGCGGACGCCATCGACCACGGCAACCGTGTTGGCGTCGGGCTGTTTCTGGATTGCCAGTACGATGGCGCGCTCGCCATTCAGCCAGGTCGCGATCTTGTCGTTTTCGACGGCGTCATAGATCTTGGCGACTTCGTTCAGCTTGACCGGCGAGCCGTTGCGCCAGGCAACGACGACCTGGCCATAGTCGGCGGCCTTGGACATCTGGCCGGAGGCCTGCAGCGAAATGTCCTGCTTCGGTCCGTTCAGCGTTCCAACCGGCGTGGAGGAGTTGGCGCGCGACACCGCTGTGCGGATGTCTTCGAGCGACAGCCCGCGGGCCGCGGCAGCCTCCGGATCGGCCTGGACGCGAATGGCGAATTTCTGCGTGCCATAGATCAGCACCTGCGCCACGCCGGGGATCTGCGACAGCGCCTGTCCGATGGTGATATCGCCAAATTCATTGACGGCCGAGAGCGGCAGCGTCGATGAACTCAGCGCAATGAACAGCACCGGAAAGTCGCCGGGGTTCACCTTGCGGAAGCTCGGCGGGATGGTCATCTCGATCGGCAACCGGCGCTGCGCGATCGTCAGCGCAGTCTGCACGTCCAGCGCCGCGGCATCGATATTGCGATTGAGATCGAACTGAATGATGATCTGGGTCGTTCCCTGCGACGAGCTCGACGACATCGAGGAGATGCCGGCAATCGTCGACAGCTGGCGCTCAATAACACCCGCGACCGAGGCGGCCATCGTATCGGCACTGGCACCCGGCAGCGTCGCCGTCACCGCGATGGTCGGAAAATCCACCTTGGGGAGCGCCGACACCGGCAGCAGCCGGAAACCGAAAATGCCAAACGCGATAATCGTCGCCGTGATGAGCGTGGTCATCACGGGGCGACGGATGCAGAGCTCCGAAAGGGTCATGTTTTATGCCCCGGCCCTGCGGGCCCGGGCCTCGACCCGTGTGCCTTGCATCAGCAAGAGCTGGCCATCGACGACGACATCCTCATCACCCTTCAGGCCTGAGGTGATCACCGAAACTCCCTGGAAGGTGCGATCAACCTCGACGGGCTGAACATGAGCGACACCGTCCTTCACCGTGAACACGAAGTTGCCAGTCTGGCTGCGCTGCACAGCCACGGTGGGCACAACAACGCCGTCCTCCGTGCGCACGATCAGCTTGGTCTGGACCAGAATGCCCGGCCATAGCGTCTCGTTCGGATTACTCATGATGCCGCGTACGGTGACCATTCCGGTCGTGGAATCGACGGCGTTTTCCACCATCGCCACCTTGCCGGTTTCAGAGCGGCCGCTGTTCGGGATGGTCGCAATGACCGAGGTCGATCCCGCCGCCATCGCCTCGCGCAGATCGCCAAGCACGCGCTGCGGCACGGCGAAGGACACATAGACCGGAGCCATCTGGTTGATGGTTGCGAGCGGCGCCGTGTCCGCAGGGCGAACGAAGTTGCCGACCTTCACATTGGCCGCGCTGATCCGGCCGGAGAACGGCGCGCGAATGATGGTATAGCTCTTCTGGACCTTGAGATTGTCGAGCGCTGACTGATCGGCCCGGATGGTTCCGGCCAGGATGTCGGACTGCGTCTTGGCATTGTCGACGCTGACCTGCGTAGTCGCGCCCTTCCCGATCAAGTCCGTAAAGCGCCGCACGTCGCGCTCCGCACCGGCCAATTGGGCCTGATCGCGCGCCAGCGTGCCTTCGGCCTGCTCGATCTGGGCATCGATCTGCCGCGAATCGAGGGTGAACAGCAGATCGCCTTCCTTGACCTTGGCGCCGTCTTCAAAATGAACCGAGGTGATGGTGGTTTCCACCCGCGACTTGAGCGCGACACTCGAAATCGGCGTTACTGTACCGATCGAGTCGACGTCGACCGGGACCGGTTTGCGTTCGGCTTTGGCAATCTCGACCGAAACGATCCGCGCGCGCTGCGGGGCCTGTGCATTCGTATTGCCACCGGTCCACGAGGAGCGCGTCACATAGGCAGCAACCGCGGCAGCGCCGACGAGAACGAGTAGAGCGATCGATGTGCGTTTCTTCATATGGTCCATGTCACCTGGTACAGAAGATCGGGTCGCCCCCGTTTCCCGCCCGTGGCAGCTTTAAAGACAGCGTCTATGCGCTTTAGGCTTAAAGCTTATCATGTTGACAGGCATGATGGTATGCCACGTTGACGTATTTTTGCCATTGTTGTTACCGGAATCCCAGTAGATGAGAATTGCGACCTGGAATGTGAACTCTGTCCGCCAGCGGCTGGACCACCTGCTGACCTGGCTGCGCGACTGCTCCCCGGACATCGTCTGCCTGCAGGAGATCAAATGCGTCGATGAGGCATTCCCGCGCGAGGCCATCGAGGCGCTCGGCTACAATGTCGTCACCCACGGCCAGAAGACCTTCAACGGCGTCGCTCTGCTCTCGAAATATCCGCTGGAGGAAGCCACGCCACGGCTGGCGGGCGACGACGAAGATCTCCACGCCCGCTTTATCGAAGGCGTAGTGTCGCTGAAATCCGGTGTGGTCCGGGTGGCCTGCCTGTATCTGCCGAACGGCAATCCGGTCGATACCGAGAAATATCCCTACAAGCTGAAATGGATGTCCCGGCTGCAGGAGTTCACCCGGATGAGGCTCAAGACTGAGGAGCCGCTGATTCTCGCCGGCGACTTCAACGTCATCCCGGCGGCAGTCGACGCCTATAATCCGGCGGCCTGGATCAACGACGCGCTGTTCAAACCGGAAACCCGCGCGAGTTTCCAGACCCTGCTCGGACTGGGCATGACCGACGCCCTGCGCGCCGTCACCGACGAGCCCGGCCAGTACACGTTCTGGGACTATCAGGCCGGTGCCTGGCAGAAGAACTGGGGCATCCGCATCGATCACCTGCTGCTGTCACCACAGGCCAGCGACAAGCTCATCGACGTCGGTATCGACAAGTATGTACGCGCCTGGGAGAAGCCCTCGGATCACGTGCCGGTCTGGGTCGACCTGGATCTGGAAGCGGCATAGCGGCCCGTCGCCGGCCCTACATACAGACTATCATCGCCCGGCTTGACCGGGCGATCCAGTCCTCGCCCACCCCTAGTCGCGTTTGCCAGACACCCAGTGCTCGAGCATCTGCAGCGCCATGGCACGGTCGTCTTCGGAGGCCTTGGCGATGGCCTTGTTGTAGCTGTCGCGGATCCAGGTGTCGTCGGGGCCGGCATTGTCACGGGCCAGCGTCAGCCACATCAGGCCGCGCGCCATCTGCCGTGGCAGCGATTCACCGTTGAACAACATCTGGCCGAGCAGCGCCTGGGCCTGGTGCTGGCCTTTCTGTGCAGCGAGACCAAGCCAACGGGCGCCATACTTGGTGTCGCGCGGGGTGCCGATGCCCTTCAGGTACAGCCGGGCCAGATCGTATTGCGCGTCGGCATTGCCGAAATAGGACGCGGCATAGGAGAACATCTCACGCGCACGTTCGGTGTCGGCTTTGATCTTCGAGTTCGGAATACCGTCGAGGTAATAGCGGCCGAGCGCCACGAAGGCGTTGGCGACGATGGCGGCCTGCGGCGCGGACGGGCTGTCCTCGGCATGGGCATTGGCAATGCGGCTGAAATATTCGAAGGCGCGCAGGTCGTCCTGCGCCACGCCGTTACCGTCGGCATACATCCGGCCGAGCTTCCACTGGGCGATCGGATGACCGCCTTCGGCGGCATATTGGAGTGCGGTCAGCGAGGTGTCGGGCTTGGCGGACTTCTTCAAGACCGGCGCAGCACCGGGAATGGTCGTTACAACCGGCAGCGCTGCGTCGCTGCTGCCAACGGGCGCGCCATCAAAGGCAAACGCCGGCGCGGCCACAGACGCGGCACCCAACACAAACGCTACAAAAATGGCACGCTCAACTATCCGCATAACAGTATTTCTCGTGGGCCCGGCCGGGTTCGGTCACGGCGCCACTAATGGCCGATACAACCTGCTGGGCATATGTCCACAGCGTCCCTGACATATGGTTAGTCGCGCGACGCTTCCCTTTGGTCGGGCGCGCGGCCAATTCTTTGTCGGTCAATTTTACGTTAAGGCAGCGCTCATCCGTTTCGCGCCTGATGGTGCTACCGTCCATCAATTCGAAGGCGTCAGGAGCCAGAGTCCCCTTCGATCCAACAAGGTCACCGGCAACGGTGATCGACTTGTCGGCAGAACGCATGACGCCCTGGTGGGAATTCCACTTCACGGTCTTCGAGCTCTCCGCAATCATCCGCCCTGTCGCAGCGAGGCAATCTCCCTGCAACCGGCCGTGATCGAGCAATATTGTCTTCAGCAACGGTATGTCGGCAACTTCCAATATGTCTTTGGCGACATAACGGCTTACCCGCTTCAAACCGGTGCTATATGGTGTCTTTTTGAAGATTTCGACGGAGCGGGATTCTTCCGCGCGCAGCTCGTGGCGGGCGACGGGCCGTTCGCCCTGCAGCGAAGTCAGACTCGTCGCGGACGGGAGCGCGCCACGCAACGCCAGCTCCCGGCCTTCCGTCATATGACGGCTAGGCAAACGCGACTTGATGTTCGTCTTGACGTCCATCGCGAACCTGGTTTCTCAGGCCGCTTCGGCGATCCGGGACAGTCCCACTGACATCCCGCCGACCTACGAAGCGCTCCAGCCTTCTGGCTGTCGATAAATGATTTCACGAAGGCGTGTGGCCAAATAGCGGCGGTTACAATACCCACAGCGTGACAGGGTTAAATCTTGGGGAACTGTGGCGGCGGAGACACATGCGTTGCGCGCCGGCAACCCTTTAGAGGTGTATCAAAGTTGGAGGCGCACGGCTGAAAACGAAAACGCCGCCCTTTCGAGGCGGCGTTCAATATCAGGATCGTGCGGAACGGCTCAGGTGTTCAGCACCCGGCCATAAGCATCCAGCACCGCCTCCTTCATCGTCTCCGAGATGGTCGGATGCGGGAAGATGGTGTGGAAGAGCTCTTCCTCGGTGGTCTCCAGGTTCATGGCGACCACGAAGCCCTGGATCATCTCGACCACTTCCGCGCCGACCATATGGGCGCCGAGCAGCTGGCCGGTCTTCTTGTCGAAGATCACCTTCACCATGCCCTGGTCCTCGCCCTGGGCGATCGCCTTGCCATTGGCGACGAAGGGGAAGCGGCCGACGCGGATGTCCTTGCCGGCTTCCTTGGCCTTGGCTTCGGTGAGACCGACCGAGGCCACCTGCGGATGGCAATAGGTGCAGCCGGGGATCAGGCTCTTGTCCATCCCGTGCGGGTTCATCCCCTTGATCGCCTCGACGCAGATCACACCCTCATGCTCGGCCTTGTGGGCGAGCATCGGCGGGCCGGCGACGTCGCCGATGGCATAGATGCCGGGCACGTTGGTCTTGCCGTATTTGTCGATCACGATGCAGCCGCGCTCGGTCTTCACACCAAGCTTCTCGAGGCCAAAGCCTTCGATATTGCCGACGACGCCGACCGCCGAGATCACGCGGTCGACGGTGAGCTGCTGGGTAGCCCCCTTGCCATCCTCGATGGTCACGGTGACTGAATCCGACTTCTTGTCGAGCTTGGTCACCTTCGCGCCGGACATGATCTTGATGCCCTGCTTCTCGAACTGTTTGCGGGCGAAGCCGGCAATCTCGGCGTCTTCCACCGGCAGGATCTGCGGCAGCACTTCCACTACGGTCACGTCGGCGCCCATGGTCTTGTAGAACGACGCGAATTCGATGCCGATGGCGCCGGAGCCGACCACCAGCAGCGACTTCGGCATCTTGTCGGGGTTCATCGCCTCGAAATAGGTCCAGACCAGCTTCTTGTCCGGCTCGAGTCCGGGCAGCACGCGCGGACGGGCGCCGGTGGCGACAATGATATGCTTGGCAGTGTAGCTGCCTGCCCCGAGCGCGCCCTTGGGTGCTGCGGCTTCCGTCTTCTTCACTGTGAACTTGCCCGGCGCATCCAGCGTCGCGTCGCCCCAGATGATCGAGATCTTGTTCTTGTTCATCAGATATTCGACGCCGCCGCTGAGGCGCTTAACGACACCACGTGAGCGCGCGATCACAGCCTTGATGTCGAACGAGACATTGTCGGCAGACAGGCCGTAATCTTTGGCATGCTGCATGTAGTGATAGATCTCCGCCGAGCGCAGCAGCGCCTTGGTCGGGATACAGCCCCAGTTGTTGCAGATACCGCCAAGATAAGCCTTCTCGACGATCGCCGTCTTGAAGCCGAGCTGCGCGGCACGAATGGCCGTCACATAGCCGCCGGGACCGGAGCCGATGACGACGACGTCGAAGGAATTGTCAGCCATGATATATCACTCGATGTTGTGGTGGCCGTTGAAGATGTGAGGGCGCGCAAGATCAGCGCGCTCACACCACCATCATCACGGGATTTTCGATCAGCTTCTTGAATGCAGTGATCAGTTCGGCGCCGAGCGCACCATCGATGGCGCGGTGATCGCAGGACAGCGTCACGCTCATCGTGGTCGCCGCCACAATCTGACCGCCCCTCACCACAGCCCGTTCCTCGCCCGTGCCGACCGCCAGGATCGAGGACTGCGGCGGATTGATCACCGCGGTGAAATCCTTGATGCCGAACATGCCGAGATTGGACACGGATGACGCGCCACCCTGATATTCGTTCGGCTTGAGCTTCTTGGCCTTGGCACGCGCGGCCAATTCCTTCATCTCGTTGGAAATTGACGAAATCGACTTGATCTCGGCCTGGCGGATAATCGGCGTGATCAGGCCGAACGGCAGCGCCACCGCCACGCCGATGTCGGAATGCTTGTGGCGGAGCATCGCAGCTTCCGTCCACGACACGTTCGCTTCCGGAATCTTCTGCAGCGCGACGGCCATCGCCTTGATGACGAAGTCGTTGACCGAGAGCTTGTAGAGCGGCTTGCCGTCCTTGTCCTTGCCGGCTGCGGCGTTGATCTCCTCGCGCGCGGAGGAGAGCTTGCCGAGATCGCAATCGACGGTGAGATAGAAGGTCGGCATCGAATTGGTCGCGGCGGTGAGACGCTGCGCAATCGTGCGGCGCATCGAGTCGTGCGGCACGCTCTCGTAAGCGCCCTGCTCGTACAGCCCGAGAATCTGTTGATCGGACATTGCAGGCGCACCGATCGCGCCAGTTGCACCGGCGGGAGCACCAGCAGGAGCGGCAGGTGCCTTCAGGCCAACACCGGACTTCGCCTTCTCGACATCCGCAGCGACCACACGACCATGCGGACCCGACCCGGTAATACGCCCGAGTTCGATGCCGGCATCCTTGGCGAGCCGACGCGCCAGCGGAGACGAGAATACGCGCGCGCCATTGCTCTGTGCAGCGGCCGGCTGTAGAGCTGGCGCAGCCGCTGGAGCTTTCGCTGCGGAAGCAGCAGCCGGCGCGGGTGCAGCAGCCGCGGGCTTCGGTGCGGGCGCTTCAGCAGCAGGCGCGGACTTCGGCTTGTCGGCCCCTGCCCCCGAGCCTGCAGCCTTCACGTCCTCGCCGTCGGCAGCGAGCACCGCGATGATGGCGTTCACCGCAACATCCTGCGTACCTTCCGCCACCAGAATCTTGGCGATGGTGCCTTCGTCGACGGCTTCGACTTCCATCGTCGCCTTGTCGGTCTCGATCTCGGCGATTACGTCGCCGGACTTGACCGTGTCGCCCTCTTTCTTGAGCCACTTGGCAAGGTTGCCCTTTTCCATGGTGGGCGA
>NZ_JBGMOE010000175.1:0-43221 GCF_041424195.1 Tardiphaga sp.
GCAAACTCAGGTCAAACCATCTTGCACTTTGGGCGGCAACCACAGAAGATATACGTTTACGGCTGATCCAGTCGAACCACGCTGGCTGCGATCGTCCCGTTTGGGATCGAGTTTCGGGAATGCCGGACGCTTCCTAAAATCCGTCTCTATTGCAGAAGTGAGAAAGTGAAGCCCTCAAGCCTAGGTGTCAGAACCGTTCGAGGCTGTTGAAAAAGGGTGCGTGATCGGCGGCAAGGGCCGTTTGGGATGTTGGCCATGTTGCGAGAGCAGGCTGTCCGCTCAGACTGGCGCTGCCCGATTGCTCAGCAGCTGGAGGTTGTAGGCTGCGGCTGCCATGGTGAACTCCTCGGCGGCACCGGCGAGGCCTCGAAGCTTGAGAGATCTGAGCTTCAGGTTGCGTTTGAGGTGCCCAAATACGCGCTCGATGCGCTTTCGTCTCTGTCTCGCACGCGCATATTCTTCGGTTCCGGCGAGTGCGCGCACGTGGTCGCGCGCGTCCTCATTGACCAGCCGAGCAATGGCGCGCTGCCTGGCCGTGGTACATTGCTGCTTGAGTAGGCACCCGGAGCAATCGGCCGCGCGGCTGCGGTATCGACGAACCTGACTGGAGGGTACCGTACCACGGTAAGTGAGAGATTTGTCAGCCGGGCAGCGGTAGGCGTCGGCGTCAGGGTCGTAAGTAAACGCGTCGCGGGTGAAGAAGCCGTCCCGCTGGCGGGTGCGATCGATCACCGGGATGTACGGAGTAATGCTTTGCTTTACCAGCCAACCGAGCAGCGGGCCGCTGCCGTATGCCTTGTCCGCGGCGAGGCTTGAGGGCTGGATCCCGAGCTTGGCCTGAGCACGCGACAATAACGTCCGCGTGGCGGTCACCTCAGCGGAGAAACGCGCCGGTGTTGCCTCCACGTCGAGGATGCAATCGGTGTCGAGGTCGAGCAGCGGATTGATGGCATAGGCATAGCGTGCCGGGCCGTGTTTGCATGAAAGCGCCGCCTGCGGATCGGTTGGCGAGACGTACATGGGTTCGACGGGTGCTGGCTCATCGGGGTTGACTGGCAGCGCGGCGTCGAGAGCAGCGAGATACTCGGCAACAGGACGTGACACTGCATCGCCTGCACGCAGATCATCAGGTGCGGTTGCCCCCTTCAGCTTCTTCTCATGGCTGGCATCGGCCATGATCGTGCTGCCATCTACAGCCAGTTCGCGGCCTGCCACCAATCCAGCCGCGGCACAGCGGCTCACCACCTGTTCAAACAGCAGACGGTACAGGTCGCACTGACGAAAGCGGCCATGGCGGTTTTTGGAAAAGGTCGAATGGTCGGGCACCCGGTCAGGCAGATCGAGCCGGCAGAACCAGCGATAGGCCAGATTGAGATGCACCTCCTCGCACAGACGGCGTTCTGAGCGGATGCCGAACAAGTAGCCGACGAGCAGCATCCTGAGCATCAGCTCCGGATCAACCGAGGGGCGTCCAGTTGAACTGTAGCTGGCCGCCAGCGCTTCCCGAACGAAGCCGAAGTCGAGCAGCCCATCAATGCGCCGAAGCAGGTGGTCCGCAGGCACGTGCTCGTCGAGCCGGAAGCTGTAAAATAGCGCGCCTTGCGCCACCTGCTGACCCATCATGCCTGTGATACCCTGCTGCCTATGCCGCAGTGAATCACCACTTCCACCCTGTCGCAAGCGCGAGTTTTTCAACAGTCTCGTTCGGTTGTGACACTTAAAACATTACCGGCTTCGGTGCGGATAGAGCTATGGGATGGCAGGCCCAAACCGATTTAGAGGCACCTTGAGAAACGCCGTGCCGCAAGCCTCCGCGTCGGGCAACCGGCCTCCCCGGATGTTGACCTGAAGTGCGGCAAGCATCAGGTCGGGAAGCGGCAGCGAAGCGTCGCGCTTCTCGCGGGTCGCCACGAACTCCGCCTCGTCGATGCCATCGCGCACATGGATGTTGTCACGCCGCTGATCGGCGACGGTCGAGCGGCCGATTACGTCGCGACCGTCCTTGCCATAGTCATGCCCGACATAGGTCGCGGTTTCGGGTGAGAGGTCGAGGATTGCGCGGATCGAACGCCAAAGTTCATGCGCGTCACCGCCGGGGAAATCCGCCCGGCTCGTGCCACTGTCGGGCACCATCAGCGTATCGTGAACAAACGCCGCGTCACCCACGACATAGGTAATCGAGGCGAGCGTGTGGCCGGGCGACGGCATGACGTGCGCGTCGAGCGAACCAATCCTGAACCGTTCGCCATCGGCGAACAGCCGATCCCACTGGCTGCCATCGACGGGCAGGTCGGGCAGGCAGTAGATATCCTGCCAGAGCTTCTGCACTTCCACGACCTTGGCGCCGATCGCGGTTTTGCCACCCGTCTTTTCAGCAAGGTACGGAGCAGCGGAGAAGTGATCGGCGTGGGGATGGGTATCGAGTACCCATTCCACTGTAAGACGCTTCGCGCGGACATATTCGAGGATCATATCGGCATTGTCGGTTGCGGTCGCACCGGCACGGGGATCGAAGTCGAGGACTGGATCGATGATCGCGGCGGCCTTCGTGGCTTCGTCGACCACGACATACTGGAAGCTGCCGGTGCGCTCGTCATGGAGCGACGCAATCGTCATGCCTTTGTGATTATACTCGATCATGTTTCGTATCCTCTCGCATCGTCAGCTTTCTTCCCGGGCACGCGCGAACAGCCGTTCAAAGTCGCTGGTATCGATCGCGCCCATCACCAGCATGCGTCCGGCAAGATAACCCGGGGTGCCGGCCAGTCCGATCGAATAGGCTTCCTGTCCGTTCGCCCGCAGGCGTGCCGCGACAGCGTCCGCGTGGGCGGCAAGCCAGGTCGTCGTGCGCAGCCAATCGCCGCCAGCGCGCATCACGACGTCCCGTAGCATGTCGTCGTCGATCGTGCGGCTGTCCGTCATCAACGCACGGTGGACGGCCGGGTAAACTCCCTGTTCGGCGCACGCGAGCGCCACGCTTGCGGCACGTTCGGATGGCGGACCGAAGATGGGCCAGTCCTTGTAGATGATCTGCACCTTGCCGTCGCGTTGTACAGCCTCTTCCAAGGCGGGAAATCCATGACGGCAGGCTGGGCAACGATAGTCGGTGAACACGGCAAGCCGAAGCGTAGCATCGGCAGGTCCGTCCTCGGGCGAGCCGTTACCGGCAAGGATCAGGTCAGCGGTCGGCCCGACGTCGCGCCCGATCGGGGCGGTATGCCGCAGCACCTGTCCGACTGCCCAACCACCCACGACCACCGCGCCCAAGCCGGCAAGCTGTCTCCGATTGAGCGGCCCAGGCATGATCAGCGCGCCGCAGATTTTTTGCGCGCTTCGGCGACGAGACGACGCAACGTCGGGAGATCGACAGCACCGGCGACGACCTGCGAGCCGACGATCAGCGCCGGCGTCCCGTTGAAACCGATCGCTTGGGCGATGCCATCGGTGCGCGTGAGCAGCGCGTCGATTTCGGCGCCGCGCGATTTCAGATCCCGTTGCAGACGGGGCCAGTCGACCCTGGCTTTGGCAGCCGCTGCCTTGACGCCCGCGCTGTCGAGCCGCGCCGGCGAGGTCATCAGCGCCTCGTGAAAGGCGGCATGCCTGCCCTGCCATTGGCTCGCGACGGCTGCGCGCGACGCCTCACGTGAAGCAGGTCCGAAGATCGGCCAATCCCGGTACACGACCCGTACCCTCGGGTCAGAGCGAAGCAGGGCGTTCAGCACCGGCTCCATGCGACGGCAATAGGGGCAGTTGTAGTCGAAGAACTCGACCACCGTGACGTCATAGGTCTTGCCGGCGCGCTTGGGTGCCACGGGATCGTCGACGACGGCCTTGCGCGACAGATCGGGCTGCTGCGCGATAACCGGGGAGATCGGCGCGGCGAAGGCAAGCGCAGCCAGGAGGCCCCGCGACAACAGGTTGCGACGGTTCATCGGTGTTTCCTTGCTAATTCGATTCCATCGACGAGGGCGGCGCGTGACAATTCACCGAGCTGGAGCTGTACGATTGTGCCGTCGCCCGCGACGAAGGCCGTTGCGGGATACCCCGCCACCTTCAGGGCTTGGGAAAGGCCACGATCGGTGTCGAGCGCGACATGGCGCGCTCCGATATTTTCACGGCCGAGAAAACCGCTGACGATCGCTTGCGCCTCGCCCTGATCGGCAAGAAGGATCGGGACCTCGCCAGGGCGCGATGCAACCGCATCGAGCATCGGCAGCTCACGCCGGCACGGGCCGCACCATGTCGCCCACAGGTTGACTACGAACGGCTGGCCACGGAAACGATCGAGTGGAAGCGGCGCGCCGGACAGGGTCGTCAGGTTGAGATGATAGGGGAACGGGCCGTAGGTCACGGGAGGGATCAGCGCCTGAAGCAAGAACCAGAGGCCACCCGCAACAGCCAACGCTCCCCAGCCTGCCGCCAGCGCGCTTGAGCGACCAAGCCGGATCGCCAGCATCGCCGCTGCGCCGAGAAGCCCTGCAAGGGGGGAAAAGCCGCCCTGCCACATGGCAAGGATGGACAGCGGAGCGTCGACGTAGCTCGACCAATGCGCTGCAACGTAACCGATCCGCGCCGTAACCAGTCCAGCGACGATGGCGCTGGTGGAGACCGTCGACACGCGAGGGATGTGAAGCCGACCGGCCAGCGTCGTTAGACCAAGGAACACGACGATACACAGCACGGCAAGCCCGCGATCGACGGCCAGCATCAGCGGCCCGATGGTAATCGCACCCCCCATCAAAGAAACGCGGCCGCGCTTTTCCAGAGCATGTAGGTCGCCACCACGAAGATCAGGACGGCGAAGACCGTGGTGAGCGTGCCGCCCGAGCCGAGGCGCTTCGCGATGCGCGTGCCGATCAGGCCGCCGACAACCCCACCGGCGATGAACACGAAAGCGAGCGGCCAGTCTACCAGACCGGAAAACGCGTAGTTGGCGGCCGTCGTCAGCCCGAACGCGGTGACGGCGATCAAGGACGTGCCGACAGCGTTCAAAATCGGCATGCCCGTCGACCCGATCAGGCCGGGGACGATCAGAAAGCCCCCGCCGATGCCGAAGAAGCCCGAGAACAGACCGGTGCCAAGGCCGTAGCCCAGCACCTTCGGCGCCTTTTCCCGGTTGCACTCCGCCCCCGGGCTGCCCGTGTCACCGCGCCCGCGCAGCATCAGGACGCCGACGACGACCATGACCAGCGCGAACAGGAACAGGAGCTTGCCGCCATCGACGGCCTTGCCCGCGGTGGAGCCGAACAGGGCGCCGATGACGCCGGCGGTCGCATACATGCCGCCACAGCGCCATTTGACGTTATGCGCCTTGGCATGACCGATCAGGCCGGTTGCAGCGTTAGCGGCCACCGCGAACGCGCTCGTGCCGATGGCGAGGTGGGCGTTGGGCACGCGCACCAGATAGACCATGAGCGGCACGGCGAGGATCGAGCCGCCCCCGCCGACAAGCCCGAGGGTAAAGCCCACCAGGCTGCCGGACAGCGCGCCCAACAGATACTGGAGCGGTTCGAGGGTCATGCCGCTTTGCCGATCTCATGCGGGGCCGCCATCCACTCATGGCCTTTCAGCATGGCCTGCCAATAGATCGGGGGCAGCATCCGCTCCTTCAGGAACCAGGCAGCTCGCGTCGGGCGCGTGCCGTTCAGGAGCCACGACGGAAAGCTGGGTAGCAGTTTCCCACCATAGCCGAACTCGGCGAGGACGATCTTGCCACGCTCGACCGTGAGCGGGCACGATCCATAGCCGTCATAGTCGACAATAGGTGGCTTGCCATCGAGTGCGGCGAGCGCGTTGACCGCCACCACGGGTGCCTGCTTGCGGGCTGCCGCAGCCGTCTTCGCATTACTGGTGCCAGCGGCATCACCCAGGCCGAAAACATTGTCGTACCGCTTATGGCGCAGCGTCGCTTCATCGACCTCGACGAAGCCGTTTGCCGCCGCGAGCGGACTTTTGGCGACGACATCATGCGAAACCTGAGGCGGCACGACATGGAGCATGTCGAACTCGCGTTCGACCCGCTCGCTGACGCCGTCCCGCTTGCGCTCGAAGGTGGCAATACGCCGATCGGCGTCGACCGCGACGAGGTTGGATTCGAGCCTAAGGTCGATCCCATACTTCTCGACATATTCCATCAGCGCAGGGACGTAGGTCGCGACGCCGAATAGCGCCGCACCGGCGTTGTGAAATTCGACGTCGATCGCGGGGAGCACACCGTGATCGCGCCAGATGTCGCAGGACAGGTACATCGCCTTTTGAGGCGCGCCGGCGCACTTGATCGGCATCGGCGGTTGCGAGAACAGCGCGCGTCCCCGCTGCAATTCCTGGACAAGCCGGTAGGTGTAAGGTGCCAGATCGTAGCGGTAATTGGACGTGACGCCGTTGCGGCCCAACGCCTCGGGAAGCCCCGCGATCTTATCCCACGCCAAACGCAGGCCGGGAGCGACGATCAGGACACGGTAGGCGATCGTATCCCCGTCTCCCAGGGTGATCGCCTGACGCTCGGGGTCGATGGTGATCGCAGGCAGCCGGATCCATTCAACGCCCTTGGGCATGACATCGGCTTCGGCCTTGCGGGTCTGCTCGGACGTGAAGACGCCCGCCCCGACCATCGTCCAACCCGGCTGATAATAATGGTCCCGGGCCGCATCGACGACAGCGATTGACACCTTGGCGTTGCGCTTCAGGATGCTGGCGGCTGTTGCGATGCCCGCGGCTCCGCCTCCGATGATGACGATGTCGTAGGTCATTTGCCGGCCCCTTCGGAACGACGGGCCAGCGCCGGCTTCAGATCGGCGAGATCGTACCCGGCTGCCTTGGCCTGACCGATGATCGTTTCTGGATCGGCATGATCCGCCTCCGCCAATGCCCAAAGGGTAGCCGCCCGCATGCCGCTTCGGCAGAAGCCGAGCGTCGGTCCCGGCAGCGCAGTCAGCGCTTCCTTCATCCGGTCCGCATCGGCATCGGTCGCCTTGCCCGGCACGATCGGGACATGGGCGAACGCAAGGCCGTGTTCTTCGGCGATCCGGGCCATCTCGTGTGCGCTCGGCTGTCCCTGCTCCTCGCCATCGAGCCGGCTCGAAACGATCGAGCGAAACCCCGCCTGTGCGGCGGCAGCGACATCATCCCGGGTGAGCTGGGGAGCAGCCGAGAAGGACGGTGTGATCTTCTTGAAGGCCATGTGACGTCTCCTGTCCGGTCATGCCGAACGGCGTGGGATGAGTGCGAAGCGGTGGATGGCTGCGCCGAGCGCCATCGCAGCGATGAAGAGCAGCGCGGGGGCAGGCTGGATCGCGAGTGCGGCGATGGCGGGGCCTGGGCACAAGCCGACAAGGCCCCAGCCTATGCCGAACAAGGCGGCGCCAGCGATGAGGCGCGCGTCGATCGGCGACGTGGCGGGCGTATAGAACTGCTCCGCGACGATCGGCGTGGAGCGCGCACGCACGACGAGCCAGGCTATCGCCATCGGCAGGATCGCTCCCGCCATGACGAAGGCGAGGGTCGGATCCCAGGCTCCGGTGACGTCGAGAAACGCACGTACCCGGGCAGGATCGATCATGCCGGAAACGGCGAGGCCAGCGCCGAACAGCGTGCCGCTGACAAGCGAAAGGATGCCTTGCCGCATCACGCTACCACTCCCGCCAGGCGCATGAGGGTCACGGTGGCGATACCGGTCGCCATGAACGTACCCGTCGCGACGATAGACCGCGGCGACAGGCGCGACAGGCCGCAGACGCCGTGACCGCTGGTGCACCCTGCGCCGAGCCGCGTACCGATCCCGACGATCAGCCCGGCGACGGCGATCAGCCCGAGCGACGTCGGGAAGCGGGCTTCCACATCCCGATTGGCCGCAACAAGGGCTGCACCCAGGGGCAGCCCCACTGTAAACAGGAGTGCCATCATCCAGGGCGCGCCTCCTTGGGAAAGGCCGAGGACACGGGCGAACATGCCACTGACCCCGGCGATGCGGCCGTTGCCCAGTAACATGATCGCCGCAGCGACACCGATCATCAGCCCACCGATAAAGCCGGCGAGCGGCATGGCATGGGGAAATCCGGGCATCACAGCGCATCCAGTGGGATCTTGAGGTAGCGGGTGCCGTTGGCTTCCGGCTCCGGCAGATGGCCGCCGCGCATATTCACCTGAACTGAGGGCAGGATGAGCTTGGGCATCGACAGGGTGGCATCGCGACGGGTGCGCATCGCGACGAAGTCGTCTTCGTCCACGCCTTCGTGGACATGGACGTTGCCGACGCGCTGCGCGCCCACGGTCGTCTCCCAGACATACTGGTCGCGACCCGCAGCCTTGTAGTCGTGACACAGGAACAGCCGCGTCTCGTCAGGCAACTGCATCAGTCGGCGGATCGAGCGGAATAGCTGGCGCGCATCACCACCGGGGAAGTCCGCGCGTGCTGTGCCGTAATCCGGCATGAAAAGGGTATCGCCGGTGAAGACCGCGTCGCCGATGACATAGGCCATGTCGGCGGGGGTGTGCCCCGGCACATGCAGCGCGATGGCCTCGATGTCGCCGATCGCGAAACGATCGCCATCGTCGAACAGGCGGTCGAACTCGGAGCCGTCGCGTTCGAAGTCGGTGCCGGCGTTGAAAATCTTGCCGAAGACGTTCTGTACGCGAATGATCTCGCGGCCGATCGCGAGCTGACCACCCAGCGCCTTCTGCAGATAGGGCGCCGCAGACAGGTGATCGGCATGAGCATGGGTCTCAAGCAGCCAGTCGACCGAAAGGCCGTGCTCCCGCACATAAGCGATTACCACATCCGCCGACGCCGTCTTGGTGCGACCGGCCGCAGCGTCAAAATCCAGCACACTGTCGACGACCGCGGCCTTCCGCGTGGCAGGGTCCCAGACGACGTAGGTCGCGGTGTTGGTCGGCTCATCAAAGAAGGAATGAACGACCGGCGCTCCTGCCGCCTTCGCACGTTCAATCTGCGCAACTGCCTCGCTCAACGCCGATTCCACAATTGCCTCCGTTTATCGATTTCACGGTTTATGTAGTCGTGTAACCCACTTGCGTCAACGGGCGCCCCGTGCCATCTGAAAAACATGGAAACGATGGATGCAGACGCACCGCGCTCGTTGCGTATCGGGGACGTTGCCCCGAATTTTACCGCCCGCACGACGCAGGGCGAAATGACGCTCGATCAGTATCGTGGTCGCTGGGTCGTGTTCTTCTCGCACCCGGCTGATTTTACGCCGGTCTGCACCAGCGAGTTTGTAGCCCTGACCAAGGCCGCACCGCAATTCGAGGAGCTGGACTGCGCCTTGCTCGGGCTGTCGGTCGACAGCCTGTATTCGCATGTCGCCTGGTTGCGTGCGATCAAGGATGTCTTCGGCGTAGAGGTGCCGTTTCCGGTCGTGGAAGATCCGTCGATGGCCGTGGGTTACGCCTATGGCATGCTCGACGAACAGGCCGGCGATGCTTCAGCCGTGCGTGCGACCTACTTCATCGATCCCGAGGGCATTATCCGTGCGCTCAACTGGTATCCCATGAACGTCGGGCGATCGGTCGACGAGATGCTCCGCACGGTGAGGGCGCTGCAGCGATCGGCCGATGGGCAAGCCTACATGCCGGCCGATTGGCAGCCGGGTGACGATGTTCTGCTGCCGCCTGCCCTGCCGGGCAACGCCGGTGCAGACTGGTTTCATCAGTTGAAGGCCGATCGATGACGGCGATCCATCAATCCCGCGCGATCGCGGACACGGCGGTTGAGAAGCTGCGGGTGTTCGCTCAGCCCCAGCGTCTCATGATCCTGTCCTATCTGCTCGGCGGTGAGCGTCAGGTTGCGGACATAGAGGCTGCTACCGGCGTGACCCAACCGGCCCTCAGCCAGCAGCTTGCCGAGCTGCGCCGCGCCGAGCTGGTGAAGACGAGACGTGAAGCCAAGCAGGTCTACTACCGTCTTGCCGATGAGGCCGCTGCACTGTGCGTGCGCACGCTGGAAGCGATGTTCGGCGCCGACGATACAGCCGTGGAGGAAGCAGCGCCCGCTCCCCGTCCGGCGCGAGCGCGCGGGGCGTCGGTTACAGCGCGGCCGCAAAACATGGGCGCGGCCATGTTTGCAAGGGTCGGATAATCATTCCGGTTGTGGAAGGAAAATGAGATGCGGTTTCCCATTATCGCAGTTGCCGGATGCCTTGCCGTCATGAGCAGTGCCGGGTCAGCAGGCGTCGCCGCTCAGCAACCCGTGATTGCCGGATATGGCAAGATCACGCCGATCGAAGGCGCCTTGGAGCGGCCGGATCGCTCCCTGCGCTATCGCGTACTGTTCAGCGTGACGAAGGCGGCGTCATCTCCCGACAAGGTCAATCCTTCGCTGGAGAAGGTCGCACGCTTCCTGAACCTGCTCGGGACGGACGGCGTGCGGCCAACACAGGGAGATGTGGTCGTGATCGTCCACGGCCCGGCGACGCCGATTATTTCCGAAGATGGGGAATATGCGACAAAAACCGGTGCTGCGAAGAATCCCAATCTTGCCCTGATAGCGGCGCTGAAACGAGCAGGCGTGTCCGTTCGGGTGTGCAGCCAGGCTTTAGTCGGGAATGGGATCGCTCCGGTTACGGTCGATAAGGCTGTCGAAGTCGACGTCTCGGCTCTCACCACAATGGCGACGTTGCAGATACGTGGTTGGGCGCTGATCCCTGACTGATCGTACCGAACTACTTCCTGTTTTATCATTCCAGTCCGTAACTCGGCCAGTGTCACAACCGTCCGAGACCGTTGAAAAAGGCCTGCGCGAAATCGGCGTGGCGGATGGCTGGTGACGCCGGCACGGTAGGATACGCCGCGTATCAGGCCGGCGCAGCCTGCCGGGCGAGCAGTTGAAGGTTGTATGCCGCGGCGGCCATGGTGAACTCCTCGGCGGCTCCTGACAGGCCTCGCAGCTTGAGCGTTCGTAGCCCCAGGTTGCGTTTCAGGTGGCCGAACACGCGCTCGATCCGCTGTCTTCGACGCCGTGCGTGCACATAGGCGTCGGTGCCGGCAAGGGCGCGCACGGTATCTCGGGCTTCCTCGCTGACGAGCCGGGTAACACCTCGCTTCGGACCGATGGTGCATTGCGGCTTTAGCTCGCAGGCGGCGCAATCGGCTGGCCGGCTTCGGTAGACACGCACCTGCTTGGTCCGGTTGGTGCCGCAATAGCTGAGGAGCTTGTCCGCCGGACAGCAGTAGGCATCTGCTTCCCGGTCGTAGCGGAAGGCATCCCGGGTGAAGAAGGCGTCCCGCTGGCGGGTCCGGTCTATGACCGGGATGTATGGCGTAATGTTCCGGTCGATCAGCCAGCCGAGCAGCGGACCGCTACCATACGCCTTATCGGCCGAGAGACTGGCGGGTTCGATGCCCAGCCTGATGCCGGCGCGTGACACCAGCGTCCGGGTCGCCGCCACCTCGGCTGCGAAGCGGGCGGGCGTGGCCTCCACGTCGAGGATGCAGTCGGTGTCGAGGTCAAGCAGGGGGTTGATGGCGTATGCGTATCGCGCCGGTCCGTGCTTGCAGGTGAGCGCCGCCTGCGGGTCGGTCGGCGATATGCTGGTCGGATCGACGGGCGCCGGTTCGTCGGGGCCCGGCGGCAACGCGGCATCGAGCGCCGCCAGGTATTCGGCGACGGGTCGCGATATGCTTTCCCTGCCACGAAGCTCGTCTGCGGCGTCGGCCCCCTTCAGCTTCTTCTCGCGGCTGGCGTCGGCCATGATCGTGCTGCCGTCCACCGCCAAGTCGCGCCCCGTTACTAGCCCGGCCGCGGCGCACCGCGCGACTACCTGCTCGAATAGCAGACGATGTAGGTCGCAGGTGCGGAAGCGGCCGTGCCGGTTCTTGGAGAAGGTGGAATGGTCGGGCACTCGGTCGCCCAGATCGAGCCGGCAGAACCAACGATAGGCGAGGTTGAGGTGCACCTCCTCGCACAGGCGGCGTTCCGAGCGGATGCCGAACAGATAGCCAACCAGCAGCATCCTGAGCATCAGCTCCGGGTCGATCGAGGGTCGCCCACTCGCGCTGTAGCTCGACGCCAGTGCCTCGCGCACGAAGCCGAAGTCCAACACGCCGTCGATGCGTCGGAGCAGGTGGTCGACCGGCACATGCTCATCGAGCCGGAAACCATAGAACAGCGCCCCCTGCGCCACCTGCCGACCCATCATGTCCGTGATCCCCCTACCGCCTTGCAGGAGTGAATCACGCCCTCGTCACCGTCGCAAGCAGCCGTTTTTCAACAGCCTCGTCCGGTTGTGACACCACCTCAACCGGCCCCCTTTCCGGCCGGTTCACAGGTGTCAAAACCCCGGATCATAATCATCGGCGAAACAGGCAGATTTTATAGTCGTGAAAGCGGCCCGCACGGCTTTCCCAAAAACGAAGGTCGGGTGAGATCGCGGAGGGGCAGGGACTGTATCCAAAGGCGGGCGCGGTGCAATTCCCGGAATCCGTTCCCGAAACTGTTTTCCCTAAATGGCTGGATTGAGATGGAGTTACGGGACTGCTTTAGCCATCCGTTTCGACCGACGTCGCAGCTTTGAGGAGCCGGCGATCGCGAGCAATTTTGGCGAGCAGGGTGCGACTGCATCCAGTCGCGTCCATGATCTCCCGCCAGCTGCGGCCATCGCTCAGCAGGGAGGAGATAGCAGCGTTGCGCGTCTTGTTCGCAGGGCGGCCCTTGTAAAGGCCGGCGGCCTTGGCCTTAGCCGTCCCTTCAGCCTGACGACGACGGCGATCCTCATAGTCCTTGCGCGCTACCGCGGCGAGGACATCGAGCATCATCGCGTTGACCGCGGCGAACATGCGGCCGGTGAACTCGTCGGCCGGCGCCGTCAGGGTCCACGATGTCGGCAGGTCGAGCGCAACGATGCGGACGTGCTTGGCATCGATCAGGCCACGTAGACGGATCCAGTCCGGGGAGGTGAGGCGGGACAGCCGGTCGACCTGCTCCACTAACAGAACGTCGCCGGGTTCGCAGTCGTTGAGCAAGCGGAACAGCTCAGGCCGATGCAGCTTGGCACCGCTTTCGTTTTCAACGTAGCGCGCTGCGATCCGCAGTCCTTGCTCAACCGCAAAGGCGTCGAGGACGCTGCGGGCGCGTGATGCATCCTGTTCGGACGTAGATGCGCGGAGGTAGGCCCGAATAAACATGGTGCGGTCTTCGATACGTGGTGCTTGTTTGTCCAGTCTTTTTAAAGTGGGAAAAGCACCATTAAGGCACCAGTTTAGGGGCGGTCTTCAAAAGGCATGCCTAAGAACGACCAGACGGTTCGCCAGACTTGTATCAGGTGCGGGGCAGGGGCTTTCCCGAACGCGAGGCAGTCCTAGTGCCAACCGTCCGTTTCAGCGAAAGGAACTACCGTCGTCGAAAGCACGAAGTTAGCGACGCTGATCGAGGCAGAAGTAGGCTGCGGCTAGCGGATGTGCTCGAGCTTCAGGCTCTTGACCTTCACCTTCTTCCACTCGCGATCTGCAGTGAGAGCAGGGACGCCGAGCTGGAGCGCCAGTGCAAGGCAGGATCGGTCACCAAGACCACGGCCAAATTGGCGCGTTTGTTCGTGCAAAGCGGCAGCGGCGTAGGCTGCGTCGACATTATGGGCACGAACATCTAGCCGTAGTTCGTCGAGCAGTTCGCGGATGAGGGGTTCGTCAAGGCCGCTGACAAGCAGCTCTTTGATAACCTCCTGAAGATTGACTGCCGATATAGCTGCACGTCCGATGTGGGTAGCGACCTTATTGGCGCCGGGTTCGTCTCGAACCAACGCGAGCACGGCAGATGCATCGAGAACTGCGGACGTCATTGTGCGCCTCGCTCATCTCCACCCGATGCAACCTCACCGTGCTCAATGGCGGCTTCGACCCTCCGGTCGTCCAAGAAGTCTTCGGTCGTGCGCCCATGTTTGGCATGCTCGCGATACAGCGCTTGTGCCCGCGATACGCCATGGCCGATTGGCGACAGGCGGACCTGATCGTCCTCGACCGTTAGGATGACCTTGGCATCACCGTGCAACCCCATAGCCTTTCGAACTGATGCCGGAAGCACCATGCGACCATTGCTCGCCACTTTGATATCTATGGTCTGTGTAGCCACTGCCATTTCCTCGCCGATCGATCACAGGTCGAACTATGGCATGTGAAGAGAAATGGCACAATGGGCCTAAGCGGTAAAGGCTGTGAACGGACGCGATCGAGCTTCTGTCAACTTATGGAGATTGTCGGCCGGGAGCTTCAACGATGATGCTGTATCATGCCCATGGCACATCGATGACACCTATCGGGTCTTCGCGGCCGGCCTCACAAACGATCGATTTTGATGCGCCACCATGTGAGAATGTCTAGCAGGGGTCACAGGCGTATCAAAACGCATTCTCGATTGGTCGGGCGCGTGTTAGGCACGCGAGATGAGTTTTGAGAACATTCCATGCTGATCGGCTACGCCAGGGTCTCGACGCCGGAACAGGACCTGACGCCTCAGCTCGATGCACTGCGCGAGGCAGGTTGCGAGCGGACATTCAGTGAAAAGGCCAGCGGCGCCAAGGCGAACCGCATCGGATTGGCCGATGCTCTCTCCCACGCACGTAGCGGGGACGTGCTCGTCGTTTGGAAGCTAGACCGCCTAGGCCGAACGATGAAGGGGTTGGTCGACTTGGCCGCTGATCTAGCTGAGCGTGGTATCGGGTTTCGATCGCTAACCGACGGGATCGATACCGCTGGCACTGCCGGCAAGCTCGTCTTCCACATCATGGCCGCAATGGCAGAAATGGAACGCGACCTTAATCGCGAACGCACCACGGCTGCCTTAGTGGTGGCACGGCGTGAGGGTAGGGTAGGCGGTCGAAAGACGGTAATGACGCCCAAGCGGCTAGAAGCAGCGCGCAAACTTTTGGCTTCCGGAATGACCATTCGCGAGATTGCGCCGAGCATCGGCGTTTCTGTTCCGACCCTCTATCGCCATTTGCCCGCACCGGAGCAGGCAGCGATCAGCGCGGAACGGACTGACGCATAGCACTGCCATCGTCTCTTCTGACGTGGGGTGATGACGCCCTAAACCTATGCAATTCCATGAACAGGTCGGTTGCGTCGAAACCGTCCGTTTTGACACCTGCGCTCAAGGTGACTTAGGACGGAGACAGCGCTTCAAGAATACCACACTCGGCAACCGTTCCGTGCCCGCATTTCTCAATGATTTGGGCCAACTCGTGATCAAGCGCTGACAGGTCGGCGATCTTGCGCTCAATTGCCTTACGGTGCTCACGGGCGATTGTCTCGACTGCGGTACATGACCAATCGCGATGGTCGGCTAAGCCAAGTAGCTCCCGGACCCGATCAAGGCTGAACCCAAGGCCCCGTGAGCGGCGAATGAATGACAACCGGCGAAGGGTCTCCTTGTCATAGGTTCGGAAGTTGCCTTCGGTTCGCGCGGGCAGAGGCAGCAATCCGATCTCTTCGTAATAGCGAATCGTCTGCACCTTCGTGCCAGTCGCGTTGGCGAGGTCACCGATTTTTAGAGCCATGGCCCTTGACCCTACAGTTACTGGAGGGTGCATATGCGACGAGGACGAGAATTTGTCGAGAAGCTAAGCGGTGAGTCGCATTGGCAGAACGGGTAAAAGGAACCGCTGTGCCTACTGAAGACTCTCTCACGCGGACGGCCGACAAGACGGGTGTGATTAGTGCCATTATCGCCTCGTTCGGCTGTGCTGCGTGTTTTCCGGCTCTTGGCAGCCTCGGCGCCGGGATTGGGTTGAGCTTCCTAAGTCAGTTTGAAGGCCCCTTCATCCGATACATTCTGCCGCTCTCCGCTCTTGTCGTATTAGCGGCGAACCTCAGCAGCGGAATCCGCCATAAAACCTGGTTGCGCTTGGTCCCGGGTGTCATTGGCCCCGTGCTTGTCTTGATCGCCGCCCTGCTGATGTCGCTTCGCGGCGTTCGAGCGGAATGGGTGCTCTATGCAGGGCTGGTGTTGATGATCGGTGTCTCGATCCTTGATCTGGCTTCCCCTCCGGGGCGGCGGTTCAGCAATCCGATGCCACCGAGGAACGGATGACAACCGATATCGCCGAAGGCCGCCCCTCAGCACCGACTGCGCCGCCCGTCCGGAGTGTCGCAACGGTTGCGACAGCGTTGGGTCTGGGCGCGGTCACGGCCGCCGCGGCCTGTTGCGTCCTGCCCCTCGCGCTTGCCTCGCTCGGCGTAGGAGCTGGGCTAGCCGGTACCCTCGCAGGGCTGGCAAGCGTCCGTACGCCGCTTTTTGTGCTGAGTGCAGGTACGCTCGCAGTCGCCTGGATAATGTGGTGGCGAAAGCGCGAGACCGCTTGCGCGCGGGAGGAAGCCTGCGCTGCGGACGCCAAGCCTTACCGGTCTTTTAGCCTTCTGATCGCGGCAACGGTCCTAGTCAGCTTGGCGGTTATCTGGGGCTCGATCGAGCCTACGCTAATGAAGTGGATATTGTGATGCTGCTTACCTCTACGTTGACCTGTCCGAAATGCGGCCACCAATCGACCGACGCCATGCCAACGGACGCCTGTCAGTTCTTCTACGACTGCAAGGGGTGCGCCGCGGTACTCCGTCCTAATGCCGGGGACTGCTGCGTATATTGCTCATTTGGAGACGTGCCCTGTCCACCGATACAGGAAGCACGCGCGTCTGGATCAACCGCAAGCTGCTGCTCCTGAGCGGAACGATGCCGCGCGCTATTAGGGCTTAACGTCCCTAGCCTTTCCGGCTGATGAAAGGGATAGCCGCAGCTGTGATATCCACTATGCTGGATATGTGGAAAACGACTCAGCTATCGCTGCACTAGGTGCGCTTGCTCAAGGCACACGCCTCGACGTCTTTCGCCTGCTGGTGCGGCATGAGCCCGATGGCATGGCTGCGGGCGAAATCGCGCGCCAGCTCGACGTGCCGCAGAACACAATGTCGGCTCACCTCGGCATTCTGGCGCGCGCCGGCCTGGTGCGATCCGAGCGGCATAGCCGTTCGATCATCTATCGCGCCGATCTTGATGGCCTGCGTGGAGTTATGCTGTTCCTCGTCAAGGATTGCTGCGCCGGCAACGCAGAGCTGTGCGCGCCGCTCGTCGCCGAACTCGCTCCCTGTTGCTGAAAGGACGCCCTCATGGCCGTTGATATCGTCATTTATCACAACCCCGAGTGCGGCACGTCCCGCAACACCCTCGGCCTGATCCGCAATGCGGGGATCGAGCCGCACATCATCGAGTATCTGAAGACCCCGCCCGCGCGCGCGCTGCTCGTTGAGCTGATCGATCGCGCCGGCATCTCGCCGCGGGATCTGCTGCGCGAAAAGGGAACCCCCTATGCGGAGCTGGGTCTGGACGACACGTCGCTGTCTGACGACGCGCTGGTAGACGCAATGATGACACACCCGATCCTCATCAACCGCCCGCTGGTCATCTCGCCGCTTGGCGTGAAGCTCTGCCGGCCTTCGGAGGCAGTTCTTGATCTGCTACCAGCGGATCAGCTCGGAGCGTTCGCCAAGGAAGACGGCCAGCAAGTGGTTGGCCCATCGGGCCAGCGCGTCGCCTGATGCTCCTTGCCGTTCTGATCTTCGTCGCCACGATCGGGCTCGTCATCTGGCAACCCAAAGGTCTCGGCATCGGATGGAGCGCGATGGGCGGGGCCGTTGTAGCGCTGCTCGCGGGCGTCGTTACGCTGTCCGACGTGCCGGTGGTGTGGGGTATCGTCTGGAACGCGACCGCAGCATTCGTCGCGATCATCGTCATAAGCCTACTGCTCGATGAGGCCGGGTTTTTCGAATGGGCGGCATTGCACGTTGCACGCTGGGGCAGGGGGCACGGTCGCCGGCTGTTCGTCCTAATCGTCCTGCTGGGCGCGGCGGTGTCTGCCCTGTTCGCCAACGACGGCGCGGCGCTGATTCTGACGCCGATCGTCATCGCCATGCTGCGCGCGCTGGGCTTCAAGGACAAGGCGACGCTGGCGTTCGTCATGGCGGCCGGCTTTATCGCCGACACGGCAAGTTTGCCGCTGGTGGTCTCCAATCTCGTCAACATCGTGTCGGCTGACTTCTTCAAAGTCGGCTTCGGTGAATATGCCTCCGTGATGGTGCCGGTCGATCTGGTGTCGATCGCCGCCACGCTGGGCGCACTGATGCTGTTCTTCCGCCGTGACATTCCACAAGCCTATGATGTCGGAGCGCTACGCGCGCCCCATGAGGCTATTCATGATGCCGCAACCTTCCGCGCCGGATGGGTTGTCCTGGCGCTCCTGCTCGCCGGCTTCTTCCTGCTCGAGCCCCTCGGCGTGCCGGTAAGCGCAGTTGCCGCTGCCGGCGCGATCCTGCTGCTGGTGATCGCCGGGCGCGGCCATGTAATCGAGACACGGAAGGTATTGCGAGGCGCGCCATGGCAGGTCGTGATCTTCTCGCTCGGCATGTACCTGGTCGTCTACGGCCTGCGGAACGCCGGCCTGACCGATCACCTCGCCGCGCTGCTCGATCGCACGGCACAAGGCGGTGTGTGGGGTGCGGCCTTCGGAACGGGCATCATCGCGGCCATCCTCTCGTCGGTGATGAACAACATGCCGACCGTGCTGGTCGGGGCGCTGTCGATCGACGCGGCGCACGCGACCGGCGCGGTCAAGGAAGCAATGATCTACGCCAACGTAATCGGTTGCGACCTCGGCCCGAAGCTGACGCCGATCGGGTCACTCGCGACGTTGCTGTGGCTTCACGTTCTCGGTCAGAAGGGCGTGAGGATCGGATGGGGCTATTATTTCCGCGTCGGCGTCACGCTGACCGTGCCGGTACTGCTCATCACGCTCGGCGCCTTGGCATTGAGGATCACTCTCGGATGACAGCCCTGATCTACATCGCAGCGGCGCTTGCTGAAATTGGGGGATGCTTTGCCTTCTGGGCTTGGCTGCGCATGGGAAATTCACCCCTCTGGCTGGCGCCCGGCATAGCCTCCCTCGTCGTCTTTGCCTGGCTGCTGACCCGCGTGGACAGCGATGCGGCAGGGCGCGCCTACGCCGCTTATGGCGGCATCTACATCTGCGCCTCACTGCTTTGGTTGTGGAGCGTCGAGGGCGTTCGGCCCGACCGCTGGGACGTGGGTGGCGCGGCCCTATGTCTTATTGGAACCTGCGTGATCCTGCTCGCGCCGCGTGGTGCGTGACGCCGGCCCTATCTGACTTTGGAATGTTCAATGCCTCTTCGCGATCTATCCGAACCCGACCATCTGCCCGCACTCGATCCGGCCTATGCCCACCAGCGGCCTGCGCTTGGTCTCGGTCCGGCTGATCCCGCACCGCGTATCCTGCTGCTCTACGGGAGTTTGCGCGAGCGCTCTTTCTCGCGGCTATGCATCGAGGAAGCTGCGCGCCTTCTTCACTTTTTCGGGTGTGAGACGAGGATTTTCGATCCGTCGACGCTACCGTTGCCCGATCAAGTGGCGGGCGACGATCACCCGGCCGTTCATGAGTTGCGGCAGCTCTCTCTATGGTCGGAAGGACAGGTCTGGTGCAGCCCCGAGCGACACGGTCAAATCACGGGCATCATGAAAACACAGATCGACCATTTGCCCCTGAGCATGGGCGGCATGCGCCCTACGCAGGGGCGCACGCTGGCGGTGATGAAGGTGTCAGCGGGATCGCAGTCGTTCAACAGCGTCAACACACTGCGCGTGCTCGGCCGCTGGATGCGGATGTTCACCATGGGGTCGGTTCCGGCTAAGGGCGAAATGACACCCTAAGCGCCAGTGTCCTCCGGCCAGAGGTATTCGCCGGTGAGCAGGATGTGCGCCCACCCGAGCGGTGAGACATGGGCGAGCAGGTGGTCAGGCGTATCCAGACCTTCGCGTCGCCGGGCCTCAACGGCATGGCCGAGGTGCAGGGTGTTCCAGTAGACGATGATGGCGGTGAGCAGGTTCAGGCCCGCGATCCGGTAGTGCTGGCCTTCGCTGGTGCGGTCGCGGATTTCGCCTTGGCGGCCGATGCGCAGGGCGTTCTTCAGAGCATGGTGTGCCTCGCCCTTGTTGAGGCCGACCTGCGCGCGGCGCTGCATCCCGGTGTCGAGGATCCACTCGATGATGAACAGCGTGCGTTCGATCCGCCCGACCTCGCGCAGGGCTGCGGCCAGGTCGTTCTGGCGGGGATAGGCGGCGAGCTTGCGCAGGATGCGGCTTGGCGCGACCTGCCCGGCGCTCATGGTGGCGGCGCAGCGGAACAGGTCGGGCCAGTTGGCGACGACCAATGCCTCGCGCGCCTTGCCTCCCACCAGCGGGCGCAGTTCACCTGGCGTGGCGGCGGGCTCGAACACGTACAGCCGCTTGGACGGCAGGTCGCGGATGCGCAGCACGAGACGGTAGCCGAGCATCGCGCTGATCCCGAACAGGTGGTCGGTGAACCCGCCAGTGTCGGCATACTGCTCCTCGATCCGCCGCCCCGCTTCGTTCATCGTCAGACCGTCGAGCAGATAGGGTGCCTCGCTGACGGTCGCGGGGATAGGCTGTGACGCGAACGGCGCGAAGCGGTCGTTGACGTGGGTGTAGGCCTTGATGCCGGGATCGTTGCCGTAGCGGGCGTTGACCGTGTTCATCGCCTCGCCCTGCCGTGCGGCAGGATAGAACTGGCCATCGGCAGACGCGGTGGTGCCCATGCCCCAGACCCGCGCCATCGGCAGATCGCCCTGCGCCGCGACCACGACCGCCAACGCTTGGTCGATCGCCTCGCTCTCGACATGCCAGCGCGCGAGGCGGGAGAGTTGCCAATAATCATGAGTGTTGCACGCTTCGGCCATCTTGCGCAGCCCGAGGTTCAGCCCCTCGGCGAGCAGGACGTTGAGCAGGCCGATCCGGTCGCGGCACGGCACGCCTGTGCGCAAGTGGGTGAAGGCATCGGTGAAGCCGAGCGCGGCATCGACTTCGAGCAGCAGATCGGTGATGCGGACGGGCGGCAGGCGACGGTACAGATCGAGCACCAACTCCTCGATCCCGTCCGGCGGATCGGCGGTGAGACGGTCGATGCGCAGCGTGCCGTCCTCGATGCTGCCATGCGGGATCGTTCCGTTACGCGCGGCGCGACCGAGCCGGGCAAGGCCATCGGCAAGCCGCGCCTTGCGATCGGCGAGCCAGACATGCGGGTCGGGCGGCACCACCAGCTTCATGGTGCGCGCGACTGTCATCGGCACGAGGACATGTTGCAGGTCACCATAGCGGTGCGAGCGGTCGAGCCAGATGTCGCCCGAGCGCAGCGCGTCGCGCAGGTGGAACATCACCGCGACCTCTCGGAGATGCGTATCGTCACCGCCCTTTAACCGTAGCTGACGCCGCCATTTGGAATGCGGGCGCAGGAAGTCGTCGGTCGTCGGGAGTTCGCCCCTGGCGGCGATGGCCTTCACCGCGTCGAGCAGGGGGCGGGCGACCGGCGCGGCTGCGAGGTCGAGGCAGCGCAGCATACGTGGCGCATAGCGGCGGAAGCGGTGATAGCCCCGATCGACATGCGCCAGCGGATCGTCGCCCAGCGTGTCGGTCAGCGTCCTGGCCGTCGCAACGAGGCGGTCGAGCCGGTCCCAGCCCGCCGCGCGCGCGACCGCATCCTCCAGTGACGCGCCATCGCCATGCGCGTCGAGCAGAGATCGGCCGAGCGCGGCGAACCCGTCTAGCGTCGCGGTGACCGCGCCTCTGGTTTCCGCGGCACGCGCATCGTGCAACTGCTTCGCCTCGCGCCAGGTGCGGCCGACGATGCGGTCGTGCGTCTCGATTACCGCATCGGCGGTCGCGGCCGCCCATTCGATGACGCAGACCGCAAGGATGGTGCGGCGCCGATCGGCGTTCAGGTCGCGCAGGCCATCGGCGAAATAGCGTTCGCCCTGCCGACGCAGACGAGCGACGCGGTGCGGCGGGACGCCGGCGAGCAGGTCAGCGCCGAGGTTCATCGCGCGGAGAAACTCCAACCGGTCGAGCAGCCGGTTCGCCGCGGCGGAATTGTTGCCCGGCTCGATCCGGCGCAGCCAGATGAAGCGGCTGATCGCACCCGGCAGCATCTCGGTCGTCAGCCGGTCGAGCCGGGTGCAGGCGACGCGATCGAGCCGCGCGGCGATCCGCTTCTCGATACCGCGCTCGGCCGCGACCAGCGCGTCGGCGCACAGCCTTTCGATGGTGGTGATCGCCGGCAGGATGGTCATGGTGTCGCGGCAGCGGGCGATAAAGCGCCGGGCGAGATCGTCGTTGGAGCGCGCCTGTTCGGCTTCACCAAGCAGCCAGTCGCGGAACGCACGGGCCGGTGCGCCCTGACCGGGGAACGTCCTGTAGCCGTAGGTCCGGCGCAGCACCTCCATATGCTGCTGGCGGGTCTGACGACGGACGGCGTAGCGAACAAGCGTGTGGCCGGCGATGCCGAGTTGGGCACCAAGGAAGGTGGATACCGCCAGCGGGATCACCTCACCCGGTGCCAGCATCCGGCCGGGATAGCGCAGCGCACATAGTTGAAGCGCGAAGCCGATCCGGTTCTCCGGCCGGCGTCGCCGGTCTACATGAATCAGGTCGTCGTCGGCCAGAATGTAGTGCCGCAGCAGCGACGCCTCGTCGCTAGGCAGGTCGAGCAGTGCCGACCGCTGCCGGGCGCTCAGGATATGGCGGCGCGGCATGGCCCAGTGTCCCGGTTGAACAGAAGTCTGTTTTGGACAACACTGACCCCGCGCAAATCAAGGGTTTTCAAGGCCGGTTTCCGGGAAGGTTCAATTGGGACAACGCGCCGCCATCTACGCCCGGGTCTCGACCGCCGACCAGTCGTGCGAGCGGCAGTTGCGCGACCTTGCCGGTTTCGCCGAGCGGGGCGGCTATGAGGTGGTCGAGGTCTTCCGTGAAACCGCCTCGGGGATGAAGGCCAACCGATCGGCACGCGGCGAGGTCATGAAGCTGGCGCAGGCGCGCCACATCGATGCGATCCTCGTTACCGAGCTCAGCCGCTGGGGCCGCTCCACACAGGACCTACTCGATACGCTGAACCGGCTGTCGGGCTGGCGCGTATCGGTGGTCGCGATGAGCGGCATGACCTTCGAGGTCGACACGCCGCACGGTCGCATGATGGCGACAATGCTCGCTGGCATCGCGCAGTTCGAGCGCGACATGCTGAGCGAACGGGTTCGCTCCGGCCTCGCCGCGGCACGGGCGCGGGGCCGCAAGCTTGGCCGGCAGACCGGTGATCGCCCCAAGTCCGACCGGCTTGCCCCCAAGGTGCTGGCGCTCGTCGCCGAGGGCCGCAGCTATCGCTGGATCGCGCGCGACCTTGGCCTCAGCAAGAACACCGTCGCCGCGATCGTCGGACGGGCGCGAGTGAATGCGGTGCCTTATATCGACATCGCACATGAAACAGATTCCGCGGCCCAATTCGATTGAGAGGGCAGCGACGGATCGTTGCGAAGATCGTGCGCGCTGGATTACATAACCCAATGCTGTGGTGAGACTGGTCAGGATCAAAAAAACTGGCGCTGTTGGCAGCCATGTTGGTAGTAGCCGCCTTGCCGTGGCTCATGCTTGGATGGCTTCCACACGCATGGCGTGCCTTTATTGGTGGGACAGCCTTCCTCATGCTGCCCCAGATGTTTGGGTGGTTTCTCTTCGTAGGTCTGTACACCGGGCGAGTCCCTGCTCGCAGCGGATCAGAGCTTCGTAGCGTTTCGCCTATTTGGTTCTGGAGCATGGCCGCGATCTACCTCGCGCTTCTGATTGTCTTTGCGTGCATCATTGGCTCGTTCACCGTTAGCGTCTGGATGCACGGCTTTGACTGACGGCTAACGGGGTGCCCTTCAGCTTAGAGTGTCATTTCGCCCTCAGCCGGAACTGACCCCAATGATCGCTCGGACGCCTTGCACCGCGTGTCCCGCCGCCTCGTCTATTATCACCTTGCAACGCCCGACGGCTGCCAGGACGGTGACGGCGACATCGGTTGCATCCCACGTCCGCAGATCCCCCGCATATGCTGCGGTGCCCGTGACCTTCGTAGCCGCATCAATCCGCTGCATGACGCACGTATCCTTCATTAGGCCAATAGCTCTAACGGAGGCACTACATCGTTCATCAGCAATCGTACATACGTGTACGGAACCGGTTTTTGCTAATAGATAGGTTTATGTCCAGTCGGCAGCACCGCTTGCAAAGCACGTTACAGACGGTGAAATCGTGATCAGAACAGACGACAAAACCGGCTTATAGCTTTTTAAACAGCCACGAACGGTTGTGACACCGCAAGGGCAAACAGTTCGATCGCCAACGCCACCCCATCGCGGTTACCGCAGACCCGCGTTCCAACCTGCTTCATGCGCTTCATGACCCGCCTTCGTCGCCCGAAATCCTACGGTGTCGTAAGTCTCGCATGTGGCAGGCTCGATCCATCCCTTTGCGACCAGCGCCGCCTCGGTGACAGCCCCGACGCCCGGCCATTGCCCCCGGTCCTCCACATCACCGAAGCAAAGCGCCTTCAGAACCTTGAACTCGCGCCGTGAAGGCAGGTCCGTCATCATATCCTCCTAATTGCGCCAAGCCTGCCGCAGCTCCTGATCGAACCAGTTCTCGGCGTCCTCCAGGGGACCCAGCGTCGAGCGAAATTGGAAATAGGCCGCACCACCTCGACCCAAAACCCAGTGATGGAATGCGCTGAAGGAGGGCATCTCGGCCGAGCCGGGTTGCACTCCGTGCGCAGCGGCCCAGTCGTGCGTGAGCTGCCGAATAGCGCGCTCCGCTTCCGGTCGTTTCACCAGTCCCGGTTTACCTCTCATCGGCGCGCTCCCCGCCAGCCTTACGGATCGTCACGCCATTATGCCCGCAGTCGATCCCGAAGACGACGGAATCGGCCAAGTCGTCGTCCAAATGCAGCGCACGGGCTATTTCCACCGTCAGGAACTCGCGCGCGCTACCGGCCGGCTCAACTTCCATCGCCTGGTTCAAATACCGTTCGATCGCTTGCGCGGCATCGTTGAAGCTTTCCTGCTTTCGTCGGCGCGCATCATTTCGTCCACTGTACGGGTCACGCGGGACACGGACGGGATAGGTCTTCATCGTGCTTTGCCTCCACGTCGATCACTACGGCATCGGCAAGCCAGACGAATAGCGTGATTGATGCGGCAAAGAGCGATGCCGATCTTAGTCACGTCGTCGTCGGCCGCGCGGTTGCAGCCATGGACGATATCGAACGTTCATCAACGGAGATCAGCGAAATCATCTCGGTAATTGACGGCATCGCTTTTCAAACGAACCTGCTTGCCCTCAATGCCGGTGTTGAGGCTGCACGAGCAGGCGATGCGGGCAAAGGTTTCGCGGTGGTCGCATCCGAGGTCCGGGCGCTCGCACAACGCTCCGCCGATGCGGCCAGCGATGTCAAGACCAGGATTACTGTGAGTTCGAAGCAGGTAAATGCAGGCGTCGCTGCCGTTAGTGAGATGCGCGAGGTTCTCGACCGGATCGTCGCCCGGATTGCCGAAATAAGCAAATTGGCGCAGGCCATTGCCTCCTCGTCCGAACAGCAGTCCCTTGGACTATCGCAGGTGAACGTCGCGGTATGGGAAATGGACACGGCTACCCAACAGAATGCTGCGATGGTCGAGGAGAGTACTGCAGCAGCTCCAGGTCTTGCGCAGAAATCCGAACAACTTATTGGTTTGATTTCGGCCTTTCGACTTGTCGCGAGTGCTTCACGCTCAACAGAATTGAAGCCACGCGCGATTGTCCCTGCCGGGCTACGCATGGCATCCTAGCTGGCTTGCGAAAATGATCATGAAAAAGGCTCTGGGCTTTTGCCATACCCTTGTATGGAACTGGTACTTTCGCTCGCCAAAGCGAAGATGCATCAACGATATGAATCGTCCAGGTTAGCGCATACGACCAGCCTATCTCACGGGCACCGTTATCCTTCGGGTCCGTCAGTCGGCCTTTGTAGTTTGCCGGGACGAGAACCGGGACGGCGCGCATCACTTCCTTCCGCAGCTTCGATGGCGGTTTGCAGATAGCAGGCAGTGGTTGTGCCACTACCGCCTGTCTGGTCCAGTATCGCCAGCGCGCGCTGCATGAGGGAGAGGGCCGTTTCGGCTTCCACAATTATTCTCCAGCGATCTGGGTGACGTCGGGCTCACAGCCCGATGCGGCCCTTGATGTCGAACGCTTGCCTCGCCCAATTCCGAGCTGGCGTCGCCGACGAGACCGTCAGCGCTCCCATCTCTCGGGCGATCGGCAGCAGATGGCGTTCCTCGTGATCGATCCGCGCCAGAAAGGCGCGGACGACGGTCTGCGCCGAACGCGTATAATCCGGCCATGACGTTGCGGTAATCTCGGTCGGCCATCGCTGCATGTGGTCGCGGTAAGCCACGAAACATTGTTCCATCGCCGCGATTGAGGCGGCAAATTTATCCTTGATCGCCGGCGTCGAGTTACGCTCGAAATGGCCGTAGAGGTAGCGTTCCTTGAAGGTCAGCGACTGGATCAATTCGCTGGCGAACGACCATCTCGCTCGCGCGAGCTCGGTCATATCCGCGAGCTGGCGAGTGTCGAGTAACGCCAGCAATTGCTCGGCCGCCGCACGCACCTTGGCATGACCCCGCTGGATATCGTCGTGCGCCTTGCCTGGCATTGCAACGTCCTTGCATCGCTGAGTGTCGTCAGAACCCGACGATGAGGTCGCCGCCGAAAATGAACTGATCGCGGTCGGTGAGCTGGTTGTACGGCCGCGTGCCGTTCAAGGAGCGTTCGTAGCGGACCTCGGGCCGGATCGTGACGGCGACACTCTTGCCGTTAAGCTGCGTCGGCTTCCAAGCCAGCCCTGCCGCGATCTCGCCGTAGGTGGTGGGCGGAGCAACGACGAAAATATCAGGTTTGCCGATGATGCCATTGGTGAAAGCGGTATCCGACCCAAAGCCGACCGCAAAGGCGCCCTGCGAGTCGCGCATCACCTCGGCGCGCATGTTGAACGTCACCGCGTCGCTCTGCTTGTGCATGACATAGCCGGCAAACCCGAAAGCGCTGGCATCCAGTCCGTCGTCGCGGATGTAATTGGCCTCGCCGACCAGCGTCGTGCGGTCCGACGCCTTGAAGGTCGCGGTGATGTCGTTCCAGTAGCGCTGCTTGCGGTTGGCGTTTGCGAAGACGCGCAGCGAGTTCTCCGGTCCAATTCGGGTCATGGCAAGGATCGTCAGTCGATCGTTCAGCAGATGGTTTAGTCCGATCCCCAAATAGCCCGCTGGCTCGCCGTTGTTGTCGGATTTGCCCGGCAGCACCTCGTTGCCGGCGTCGATGCCGGCATAGATGTCGAGGGTGTTGTTGACGTGCGCGGTCGCGATTACGCCGACCGTCTGGAACGGCACCATGAAATTGGTGATGTACGACAGCGTATAGAGCGGGCGGGTGGCAGGGTCGGTGCCCTCGAAGCCCATCGCGCCGGGAGCGAGGCCGATCTTGAAGTCGATCCCGCCGGAGGTGAGGACGGGGGCATGGACGACGACGTTGGCCTGCGTGAGGACAACCTGATATCGGCCCTTGAAGGTACCATCGAGCAATCCGATCGTCGGCGTATAGCGTGCATCGGTGCCGAACAGCCCCTGCAGGTTGAAGCCGACGTCCCAATCGGGGCCGGTGCCGACCGGCCGGGCAATGGTGGCGAGCGCCTGGTTGAACAGCGGACGGTTGGCGCGGTCACTGAATTCATGGCCGAAGTTAAGGTGGTCGCCGGGATTGGCGGGGTTGAACGCGACGCTGCCCTCGAACTGGAGCGCGTAGCTGATCGTGTCACTCCAGCCTTGCGCAGGCGCGGCTGTTGTAGTCGGTGCCGTCTCGGCAGGGGCGGCCGGCTTCTCGGCGCCTCGGTCCTCCTGCACTGGCGGGGTCGTGGTCGCCGTCTGGGCCGCGACCGGCGACGATGCCGATGCGAGTACTGCCAGCAGATAGCGTGTCCTGCGTCGTGATGTCGCCATGTCCCTGTTCCCCTCCTTTAAATCAATCGCCGGCCCTTCGCCGGTCATGAGAAGAGGCGGCGGGATGACCCGCCGCCTCGAAGCCCTGTCAGCGCATGGCCACGACAGGCTCGCTTTTGCCCTTGGTGCGCAGCAGCAGTGACAGGCCGACGGCCACCACCATGATCGCGATGAACAGGCCGGCGATCTGGAGGTTGTAGTAGACCAGCGCGACCAGCGAGATGCCCGCCATGATCAGCGCGAACGCCGGTGCGAACGGAAAGGCGGGCGCCAAGTAAGGACGCATCAGGTTCGGCTCGATCTTGCGAAGCCGGAACAGCGAGGCCATCGACATGATGTACATGGTCAGGGCGCCGAATACCGCCAGGGTAACGATGCTCGCCGTCAGCGAGGCACCGCCGATGCTGACGAGATTATCGCTGTAGATCGCGGCGATACCGATGACGCCGCCCGCGATCGTGGCGATATGCGGTGTGCGGAAGCGCGGGTGAACGCGGGCGAATACCTCGGGCAGGAAACCAGCGCGCGCTAGCGCGAAGATCTGGCGCGCATAGCCCATGATGATGCCGTGGAACGAGGCGACCAGACCGAACAGACCGAGCCAGACCAGCATGTGGAGCCAGCCGCTCGATGATCCGACCGCACGCTTCATCGCCTGCGGCAGTGGATCGTTGAGGTTGCTGAGCCCGGCCCAGTCACCCGAACCGCCGGCGAGGATCATGACGCCGAAGGCGAGGACGGTGAGCGTGAGGATGCCGGTGATATAGGCGCGCGGGATCGTGCGCTTGGGGTCCTTGGCCTCTTCGGCCGCCATGGCGACGCCTTCGATCGCGAGGAAGAACCAGATGGCGAACGGGATGGCGGCGAAGATGCCGCCGAACGAGGTCAGCGTGAAGCTGTCCTGGCCCGCCCAGCCACCGGCCGAGAAATTGCTCCAGCTGAACACGGGTGCGACGACACCCATGAAGACGAGGAGCTCGCCGACCGCGAGCAGCGTCACCAGCAGCTCGAATGTCGCCGCGATCTGCACGCCAACGATGTTGAGCGTCATGAAGACGATGTAGGCGCCGAGCGCTGCCGTCTTGGGGTTCAGGGTGGGATATTGGACGTTGAGATAGGCCCCGATCGCCAGCGCAATGGCGGGAGGGGCAAAGACGAATTCGATCAGCGTCGCAAAGCCTGCGACCGCACCGCCGATCGGGCCATAGGCCCGCCGGGCATAGGCAAAGGGACCGCCCGCTTGCGGGATTGCGGTGGTCAGCTCGGTGAAGGAAAAGATGAAGGCAACGTACATCGCCGCCACGCACACCGTCGTGATGAGGAAGCCGAGCGTGCCGGCCTGCGCCCAGCCGTAGCTCCACCCGAAATATTCGCCCGAGATTACCAGCCCGACGGCAATCCCCCATAAGTGGAACGTGTTCAGCGTCTGTTTGAGATGCGGTTCGCCCGATGGTGTCATGCTCGCCCCCTTTGGTGTGGTTTTATGATGTCGGCAGTTGCGGTTGAGCGCCGGGTCCGGTGACGGCCGCGGGCAGATCGTCCTTGAGGTCGACGCCCGAGAGCTGGCGGCGCAGTGCCTCGCGGACCAGCCAGGACAGGGTGCGCGCCGCACCCTCGTAGGTCAGCCCACCGTGATCATGGACGTTGGAGATGCAGTTGCGCTCGGAATCGCGCCGTCCGGGCCGTGGCCCGAAGGTCAGATAAAGGCCGAGGCTGTCAGAGACGGTGAGACCCGGGCGCTCGCCGACGAGCACGACGCTGACCTGTGCTTTGAGCATCGCGCCGATCGGATCGCCGATCGCGACGCGCGCCTGGGAGGCGATCACGACGGGTCCGATCGCGAACTCGGCGAGCGCGGCCCGGCAGGCGTGAATGACGGGGGCGGCATGGCGCTGGATCGCGGTCGCGGACAGGCCATCTGCGATGACGAAGACGATGTCGCATGTCTCGCTCGCCTCAGGCAGGTCGCAGTCGGGCGACAGGATGCGACCGAGGTCGGGGCGGCGAAGATAGGTCGAGCGGTCGGTCGCCGCGCTCGCCACACGCAGCAACGGCAACGGCGCGAGCTGGTCTTCGAGTGCCGGGATATCGAGCGGCGTGTGGACAGCGTCGCGTGCCGTCGCATGGGCAAACTGGAAGTCGAGTACCTCGCCTAAGGGGATGGCGTTGCCGGCGCGGCCGAGACCGATCCGCGCTGCGGTCGCCTGCCGGAGCGCCGACCAGATGTCGCGGTCGGGGGCCGATGCGGCATCGGCCGACGGCGAAACCGACTGGTCCGACGGATCACGGGCGCTCATGCGCTCAACCGCTCCTGCTGGATGAGGCTGGCAAGCCGCGCCTGGGGGCTCGACAGGGGACGGATGCCGCCATCGCGCTCGACCATACCCATCTGTTCGAGCCAAGCCTCGAACTCGGGCGCGGCGCGCACGCCCAGCACCGAACGCAGGTAAAGGACGTCGTGGAAGGCGAGGCTCTGATAGTTGAGCATGATGTCGTCCGAACCCGGGACGGCGATCAGGAAGGTACAGCCGGCATTGGTCAGCAAGGTCATCAGGACGTCCATGTCGTCCTGATCGGCTTCGGCATGGTTGGTGTAGCAGACGTCACAACCCATCGGGAGCCCGAGAATCTTGCCACAGAAATGATCCTCGAGGCCGGCGCGGATGATCTGCTTGCCATCGTAGAGATATTCCGGGCCGATGAAGCCGACGACGGTGTTGACGAGAAGCGGCTTGAAGGGCCGCGCGACCGCATAGGCCCGCGTCTCCATCGTCTGCTGGTCGACGTCGTGATGGGCGTTGGCCGAAAGCGCGGCGCCTTGTCCCGTCTCGAAATACATGACGTTCTGTCCGACCGTGCCACGTCCGAGAGACAGGGCCGCGTCATAAGCCTCGCGGATGACTGCGAGGTCGACGCCGAAACCGCGGTTGGCCGCCTCGCTGCCCGCGATCGACTGGAAGACGAGGTCGACCGGCGCGCCGCGCTCGACGATCTCGATGGCGTTGGTGATGTGGGTGAGGACACAGGTCTGCGTTGGGATCGCATAACGCTCGCGCAGTTCGTCGAGCATCTTCATCAGATCGATGGCGTTGGGGACGTTGTCGGTCGCAGGGTTGATGCCGATCGTGGCGTCGCCGACGCCGTAGAGCAGCCCGTCGAGCGTGCCGGCCGCGATGCCGCGCAGATCGTCGGTCGGGTGGTTTGGCTGGAGCCGCGTCGACAGCCGGCCGGGCAGGCCGACGGTAGTGCGGAAGGCCGCGACCACCTCGACCTTTCGCCCGACCGCGATCAGGTCCTGGTTGCGCATCAGCTTGGAAACGCCCGCCACCATCTCGGGTGTCAGTCCGGGCGAAACGCGAGCGATGGCGGGGCCGTCGCTCGCGAGCAGCCAGTCCCGCAGGCCCCCGATCGTCAGGTGCGAGATTTCGGCGAAGGCTTCGACGTCGTGGCTGTCGATGATGAGGCGGGTGACCTCGTCGTGCTCATAGGGAACTAGCACTTCGGTCAGGAACTGGCGCAAGGGAATATCGGCGAGAACCCGGCGCGCGGCGATCCGCTCGGCTGCGCTCGCTGCCACCAGGCCGGCAAGCTCGTCGCCCGACCGGTATGGCGAGGCACATGCAAGGACGTGCTTCAGGTCCCTGAAGACGTACCGATTGGTCCCGAGGTCGCATCGATACAGCAAGCATTCTCTCCTGGTCTATTATCTCGTCAAGCATATCGCTGCGCCTGACCGCAGACCGAATGATGAACCGGTGTAGACCTTAGCGCACTGTCGTATGACCGTGTCTGGCAATCGGCCATTGCCCTTTGGTACAATAGCTGTGCGACCGATAACGGTGGCAACTGCCCATCTATAAGGCACCTGTCTTTTTATCAGGCAATAATCAGGAGAGTATGTCGTGCTGGATGAAGCGTTGCAGAAGCTGCGGTCCGAGCATTCGCTCCGCGAGAGCTACGACAATTACATCGGCGGTGAGTGGGTCGCCCCGGTCAAGGGGCAGTATTTCGACAATCCCTCGCCGATCACCGGCAAGACGGTGTGCCAAACCGCTCGTGGCACCGCCGAGGATATCGAACTGGCGCTCGACGCGGCGCACGCCGCGCGCGAGGCCTGGGGCAAGACGAGTCCGGCAGAGCGCGCCAACATCCTCAACAAGATCGCCGATCGCATGGAGGCCAGGCTCGATCTCCTCGCGCTTGTCGAGACCATCGACAACGGCAAGCCGATCCGCGAGACGACAAACGCCGATATCCCGCTCGCCATCGACCACTTCCGGTATTTCGCCGGGTGCGTACGCGCGCAGGAAGGCGGCATCTCCGAGATCGACCACGACACGATCGCCTATCACTTCCACGAACCGCTCGGCGTCGTCGGGCAAATCATCCCGTGGAATTTTCCGATCCTGATGGCGGTATGGAAGTTGGCGCCGGCGCTGGGGGCGGGCAATTGCGTCGTCCTCAAACCCGCCGAGCAAACGCCGCTATCGATCATGGTGTTGATGGAGGTGATCGGCGACCTGCTGCCACCAGGCGTCCTCAACGTCGTCAACGGCTTCGGCGTCGAGGCGGGCAAGCCGCTCGCGCAGAACAAGCGCATCGCCAAGATCGCGTTCACCGGCGAGACGACGACCGGCCGGCTCATCATGCAATATGCGACCGAGAACCTCATTCCGGTGACGCTGGAGCTGGGCGGCAAGTCGCCCAACATCTTCTTCGCCGACGTGATGGATCAGGACGACGATTTCCTTGACAAGGCGCTAGAGGGCTTTGCGATGTTCGCGCTCAACCAGGGCGAAATCTGCACGTGTCCGAGCCGTGCGCTTATCCACGAGTCGATCTACGAGCGCTTCATCGAACGCGCGATCGCACGCGTCGAGAAGATCAAGCTGGGCTCGCCGCTCGATCCCGCGACGATGATCGGCGCGCAGGCATCGAACGATCAGCTCGAGAAGATCCTCAGCTACATCGACATCGGCAAGGCCGAGGGCGCGAAGATCCTCACCGGTGGCGAACGGGTCGCTCACGAAGGCGAGGGTGCCGAGGGCTATTACGTCCAGCCGACGATCATCGAGGGCAACAACCGGATGCGGGTCTTCCAGGAAGAGATTTTCGGCCCTGTGGTCGCGGTCACGACCTTCAAGGACGAGGCCGACGCGCTCGCGATCGCTAACGACACGCTCTACGGTTTGGGTGCAGGCGTGTGGTCGCGCAACGGCACGACCGCGTATCGGATGGGCCGGGGGATTCAGGCGGGCCGCGTCTGGACTAACTGCTACCACCTCTATCCCGCGCACGCGGCATTCGGTGGCTACAAGCAGTCGGGTATCGGCCGCGAGAATCACAAGATGATGCTCGATCACTATCAGCAGACCAAGAATCTGCTGGTCAGCTACAGTGCGAAGCCGCTCGGCTTCTTCTAAAGAATCCGACAGGCGGGTAGCCGCAGGGGATGGGATGACCTGCTCGAATGTCGGTGCGGCGGACTCAACAGGGTCCGCCGCCTTTTTTCTCTTCGAGAAGGTGTGAAAGCAATGGAGCCTCCGCCCCGTATCCGATCGACGGCTGCGGCCGATGCGCTGATCGCCAGCCTCGAGCGCCAGCATGGTCCACTTATGTTTCACCAGTCGGGTGGTTGCTGCGATGGCTCGGCACCGATGTGCTATCCGGCCGGTGAATTTCGGGTCGGCGGACAGGACATCCTGCTCGGTCATATCGCCGACGGTGTGCCCGTCTGGATCGGTGCCGCGCAGTTCGACTATTGGCGGCACACGCAGGTCACGATCGACGTCGTACCGGGGCGTGGCGCGGGCTTCTCGCTGGAGGGCCCGGAAGGGGTGCGCTTCATCATCCGCAGCCGGATCTTCGACGATGCCGAAGTTGACACGCTCGATGCGGCAGGGCCGCCGACACGCGGCGGCTGAGCAGCGTGACCTTGCATGGGCATCCTGCCATGATGACGCCCATGTCCGCGTCCTCTCCCGTACGTGTCGCTGCAACCCGGCTCGACGATCCCGAAGCGGCGATCCGCGAGCTGTTCGGCGAGATCGACCCGCCCGACCTTGCGGGCATAGTCCTGTTCTGTTCAAGCCGTTACCGACTGAACGAGCTTGCCGCCGCGATCGCGACGCGCGGTGACGACCTTCCGATCGTCGGCTGCACGTCGGCGGGAGAGATTTCCCCCGAGGGTCTGGACGAAGGGACGATCACCGCGATCGGGTTTCCTGCCAGCGACTTTCGCATGACGGCGACCTGTTTCGAAAACCTCGATCACTTCGATGCGAATGGTGCGCGCGACCGGATCAGGGCGATGGTCGCCGACGCCGCGCAAGCACAGCCGCCGTTTGGCGATACGCCGAGCCATGCAGCGATCTTCCTGGTCGATGGCCTGTCACACCGCGAAGAAATGTTGACCCTGGCCTTGCAGGATGCCCTGGGCGACGTGCCCCTGATCGGCGGGTCGTCGGGGGATGGACTTGCGTTTCGCGAGACCTTCGTGCTCTTCGATGGTCGCTTCCGCAGGGACGCTGCGGTCGTCGCTATCCTGACCTCGGCGCGCAAGATGAGCGTCTTCCGCGCGCAGCATTATGGTCCCGGCACCACAAGGATGGTCATTACCAAGGCCGATCCCGTCACCCGGATCGTCCATGAGATCAACGCCGAGCCAGCTGCGCAGGAGTACGCCCGACTGATCGGCACGACGCTTGCGGAACTGACGCCCGGCCATTTCGCATCTCACCCGCCGATGGTGCGTGCAGGCGGCGAATATTACGTCCGCTCGATCCAGACTGCCAATGCCGACGAGAGCCTGACTTTTTATTGCGCGATCGACGAGGGCATCGTGCTGACGCTCGGGGAGGCGACAGACATCCTGGAGGGGCTGGGAACACTCTTCGATTCTCTCGATGCAGCCGTCGGCGGGATCGACTGTATCCTCGGCTTCGACTGTGTGCTGAACTCGGTCGAAGCCGAGCAGCGCCAATTGCGTGGCGCCGTGTCAGCGCTATTCTCCGAGAGGCGGCTCGTCGGCTTCAACACGTACGGCGAGCAATATCGTGCGCTGCACGTTAATCAGAGCCTGTCCGGTCTGGCAATCGGTCGATGAGCACGCGTTTTGAGCCCGACCCGCGCGACGCGCACATCCTCAGGCTGGAAGCGGCGCTGGCCAAAAGCGAGCGGATCAATCGCGTCCTCATGGACCGGGTCGAGCGCTCGACCGACCTGCAGGGCAATGCCTTCTCGCTGTTCCAGACGGCGATCACGCTCGAGCAGAAGGTTCGCGAGCGCACCGCCGATCTCGAACTGGCGCTCTCGCGCTTTGCCGCTTCCAATGCGCAATTGAGCCTTGCCAAGGAGCAGGCCGACGATGCCGAGCGTCGGCTGCATGATGCCATCGCCAGCGTCAACGAGGGTTTCGCACTGTTCGATGCCGACGAGCGCCTGGTGATGTTCAACGACACCTATCGCGGCCTGTGGCCGGATTTTACTGATCGGATCACGCCGGGTGTCAGCTTCGCCGACACGGTACGATGGTTCGCCGAGGCGGGGGGGACGCTGGGCGAGCGTCGCCCGCCCGTCCATCCGGTGTCGGGAGGCGGCGCCGCGGATCGCATTGCGGAAGGCGGGCAGGTCCATATCCTGCCCGACGGTCGCTACCTCCAGGTCAACGAGCTGCGCACCTTCGAGGGCGGCATTGTCGGCATCTACACCGATATAACCGATGTTAAAGCCCAGGACGCACGGCTGCGTGCGCAGGAGTTGGCGGCGAAGACTGCCATCCTCCAGGCGACCCTCGACACCATCCGGCTCGGCGTTGCTGTTTACGACGCCGACCATGGCCTGATCGCGTCGAACGATCTTTTGCTGCCGACGATCGGACTTGCGGCCGACGCGCTCACGCTCGTTGCGACCCATTCGGGCATGATCGCGGCGTGGCCGACGACCGCCAGAAAACGCGCACCGTCGCTTGACTGGCTGCCGACCGGAGCAGGGGACGTCACCGCTCAAGAGCAGCTGGCAGATGGTCGCACGATCGAGGTGCGCAGGTCGGCAATGAACGATGGTGGCATGGTCATGAGCTTCGAGGACGTCACTGCGCGGCTCGCTGCGGCCGAGGCGCTTCGCGATGCCAATGAAACGCTGGAGCGCCGTGTCGACGAACGGACCGCGGCGTTGCAACGCGAGGTCGCTGAGCGTTTGACCGCGGAAGCGGCGATGCGTGAGGCAAAGACCGCAGCCGAGGACGCAAACATTTCAAAGACCCGGTTTCTGGCCGCGGCAAGCCACGATCTGCTGCAACCACTCAACGCGGCGCGTCTCTTCGTTTCGGCGATCGCCGACCGGCGGCTTGCGGCGCCGACCCGGGTGCTGGTCGGACAGACCGGCTCAGCGCTGGATTCGGTCGAAGATTTGCTGGAGGCGTTGCTCGAAATATCCAAGCTCGACGCCGGCGCGGTCGTGCCACAACTCGGCGACTTTCCACTATCCGACCTGCTGAGCGCGCTGCATGCCGAATTCGAGCCGGTGGCGCGGACGCGTGGCCTACGGCTTGACATCCCGCCCGAACCTTTCTGGGTGCATAGTGACATGCGCCTCGCACGCCGTATTCTTCAGAACCTGGTGTCCAATGCTTTGCGCTATACCGAACGCGGTCACGTCACGCTGGCGTGTCGGTCGAGGGCGGGGGCTATCCGCATCGAGGTGCGCGACACGGGGATTGGTATTGCCGAGGAGCATTATGGCGTCGTTTTCGACGAGTTTCGCCGACTTGATCATGGCAGTCGGCAGCGCGGCATGGGGCTGGGACTCGCGATCGTGAAGCGCGCAGCCGATATGCTGGGTACACAGGTCGGCCTGCGATCGCGCCCGGGTGAGGGCTCGGTCTTCTGGATCACGCTGCCGGCGGCCGAACCCCAGGAGAGCCGCGAACCCTCCTCACCGCGGCTGCAAGGTCGCACGATCAGGCATCGCGCGGTACTTGTGATCGACAACGAGGAAGCGATCCTCGACGGCATGGCCGCGATGCTGGGAGGCTGGGGCTATCGGATCGTCACGGCGCGCGACATGCCCGCCGCCCTGGCGGCGATCGACGGTGGTTTCGTACCTGACCTCGTCATCGCCGACTATCATCTTGACCGCGGTACAGGTGATGTCGCGGTGGCAGCCGTCAGGAAGCGCGTCAGCCACGATCTGCCGGCGATTATCATCACCGCCGACCGGACGCCGCTATTGCGCGCGCAGCTGGCCGAAGCAGGTCTCGCCTGCCTGACGAAACCGGTGAAGCCCGCTCAACTGCGCGCGACGATGAACAGCCCTGACCGGTGATCGGGCATAGACGGTCGAAAGCGGCTCCGGCGGTAATTCACGGCGCCTGCTGCGTCGTACCGAGCCGAACCTTTTCCGCCATGATGACTGCCTGGGTTCGGGAGGCGACGTTCAGTTTAAGGAGGATGGCAGAGACATGCGCCTTGACCGTCCGCATCGATATGTCGAGGTCGTAGGCGATCTGCTTGTTGAGCTTGCCCGATGCTAACTCGGCGAGCACGCGCCGCTGTTGCGCGGTCAGCAGGTCGATCCGCTTCCAGACCTCACCATGATCGTCCCCGTAACCTGCACCGGTAAATTCGGGCGGCGCAACGATCTCACCGGCGAGAACCGCGCGGATCGCCGCGACGATGGCATCACGCTTTGCCGACTTCGACACGAACCCCGCCGCACCCGCTGCCAGCGCCGCATTGACGAGGTCGCGATCCGCAACCGCCGATACCAGCAGGATTGGGATGGTCGGAAAGCGCTGGCGCAACGCGACCAGCCCTGCGGTGCCGGTCGTGCCGGGCATCGTAACGTCGAGGAGGACGAGGTCGAGTTCCGCGTCTTCCTCGACCGCGATCATCGCCTCGGCCAACGTCGTCGCCTCGCGGATCATGCAATCGGGGAAGGCGCCCTCCACGACTGTGCGCAGACCGTCGCGGACAAGGGGGTGATCGTCGGCGATCAGGAGTCGTTCCATCGTCTGCCGCTCAGCTTCTACCGGTGGGCGACATTGTGGAGACTTCGCGACGCCCTACGATCAGCGCCTCGACGACGCGTGTATCTGCAAGCGTCGACACATCGCCCAGTTCTTCGATCTGGTCGCTGGCTATCTTACGCAAAAGACGTCGGACGATCTTGCCAGACCGGGTCTTGGGGAGATCGGCCGCGAACTGGATTGCATCGGGTGTCGCGATCGGGCCGATTTCGCGGCGCACCTGATCGCGCAGGGCGCGGCGAAGCTCAGCGGACGGCTGCGCGCCGGCGTTTAGCGTCACATAGGCGTAGATACCCTGTCCCTTCACGTCATGATCTATTGCGACCACCGCCGCCTCCGCCACCGAGTCGTGTCCGGCGAGCGCCGCTTCGATTTCGGCGGTACCCATCCGATGCCCGGACACGTTGATGACGTCATCGACCCGCCCGGTGATCCAATAATAGCCGTCTTCGTCCCGCCGCGCACCATCACCAGTATAGAATTTGCCGGGGAATGGAGCGAAATAGGTGTCGTAGAATCGCGTGTGATCGTTCCAGATCGTGCGCGCCTGCCCAGGCCATGAGCGGCCGATAACGAGGTTGCCTGCGACCTCGCCTTCCAGCACAGTGCCGCTCTTGTCGACGAGTTGCACCTCGACGCCCGGCAACGGCAGCGTCGCCGATCCTGGTTTGAGGATGGTCGATCCGGCACGGGGCGCGATCATCCCGCCCCCCGTCTCTGTTTGCCACCACATGTCGACGATTGGGCAGCGACCTTCGCCCACGACGTCGTGATACCAGTGCCACGCCTCGGGATTGATCGGCTCGCCGACCGATCCCAACACCCGCAGGCTGGATCGTCTTGTCGCTGTTACGTGCTCATTGCCCTCGCGCATCAGCGAGCGCAGCACGGTCGGTGCGGTAAACAGCGTGTTGACCCGATGCCGATCGACGATTTGCCACATACGTGCCGGGGTTGGCCAAGTCGGCACACCCTCGTACATCACCGTAGTCGCGCCGATGGCAAGCGCGCCGTAAACACCGTATGTATGACCGGTGATCCACCCTACATCGGCGGCACACCAGAACACCTCGCCCTCGCGATAGTCGAAGCAGTCGCGCATCGTCATGGCGGCCCACAGCAAGTAGCCACCCGTGGTATGGACGATGCCCTTGGGCTTACCGGTCGAGCCCGAGGTGTAGAGAATAAAGAGCGGATCCTCCGCGCCCATTGCCTCCGGTAACGAAGAGGCGGTCGCTTCGGCGATCAGGTCATGGTGCCAGCGATCGCGGCCGGGGGTGATCGCCACGTCGGCACCGGTGGCCCTTACGACGATGACGGTGTCGACGTCCGGGCAGTTCGCCAGCGCCGCATCGACATTGGCTTTAAGAGGGACACGTTTGCCGCCACGCCGCGCCTCGTCGGCGGTCACGACCACGCGCGCGTCACAATCGCGAATGCGATCGGCGAGAGCGTCGGGCGAGAACCCCCCGAAGACGACCGAATGGATGGCGCCGATCCGCGCGCATGCGAGCATGGTGATCGTCGCTTCCGGGATCATCGGCATGTAGAGAACAACCCGGTCTCCGCGCTTGACGCCGCATTCACGCAAGCCTGCGGCAGTCGACTGCACGGCATCAAGTAGCATGCGATAGGTGATAAACCGCGGGTCTTCGGTCGGAACGTCGGGCTCCCAGACGATGGCAATCGCGTCACCATGCTCGACGACGTGCCGGTCAACGCAATTGACCGAAGCGTTGATGAGACCATCCGAGAACCAGCGAATGCGGAAATCGGCCTGCTCGAACGAACTATCGTCCATCACGACGGGCTTGGTTATCCAGTCAACCTGATCGATAGCCTCTTGCCAATCGACAAGTCTCGCATTCCGACCGCTAGTGACTACTTCATTGAAGTCGGCATCGCCTACCACGCTGTACGCTCCATCTAATTCATGGGCGGCATATCAGGCCTATCCCTCCTCACAGATGAAGGAGGTGGGGGATCGCGGACAGTGTACTTTAGGCCGATGCGGAAACGTGATGAAGCCTTGCCGCATGCTGTACGAAACAAATATGGGTGCACGCGCGACCACAAAATATCTCACGTTGCACAGCCCCCTTAAGGATCGCGATCCGACTGCGACAAGCCGTCTGCAGTAGCCGTTCGACCTTAACGATTTGCATCGAGCCGATGGGTCCAGCCACTGGACGTAAGGTCCGGTTTTTCGTATCTCTCCAACCTAGAGATAAGTATTTTATTTAACATAAGATATATTATCGAACAAAACAGGAACGTGGCTTGTGCCGGGTCGGCAACAGCGGCTTAACCAGCGGCCGAACTCTTAACTTGGCTCAATAGTCGAGGTTGCGTTTTTCCATCTGTGCGGCCGCGAGGTCCGCGACCGGACCAGCGCCTTCGGCCAGCTCGTAGATCGCTATCACAGCCCTGTCGTCGAGACGCTCGACCATTGCCTGGACCGCTGACCAGTTAGCCACGTCGAGCGCGACCGTCGTGCTTTCCTTACCGGACACGGCGATCGGCCGCATCAGCCATCTTCGACCAGCGATCGGCCGAATGCAGCATACGGTCCCGAGCATGGGGGAGAACGAGCTGCTGCGCCTCGGCAAGATCGGCCGCTGCCCTCGCGCGGTAGTCGGCTGCGGTATCGGCCATGAAGTCCCCTCAGTTTAGGCCAGCGTTCTAAAACCCTGGCCCGTTTATCACTTGCCGTTCATCCGATCGCGGACCGCCTTCGCCGGCGCGAACGTCAGCTTGCGTGACGCCGCGATCGTGATCGCCTCGCCCGTCGACGGGTTGCGCCCCTGGCGCTCTGGGGTGTCCTTCAGCTTGAACTTGCCGAACCCGTTGAGGCTGACTTCCTCGCCGGTCGCGACAGCCGCGGTGATGTTCGCAAGGATCGCATCGATGACCTTCCTGGCGTCCGCCTTTGCGAGGCCATGGGTATTGGAGAGCTGTTCGGCCAGATCGGATGTCGTCGTCATGAACACGTCCCGGTGGTGAATGATTGGACCGGCCTTAGCCCGGTTCACGTCGCGCCGCCATCGGGAGTTGCCTCCTGCGCGCTCATCTCGCCCTCATAGGGGCGGACGAGCTTCAGGGCGTCTTCATAGCTGCCGTCGAGCCATGCCGTGAAATCGCGAGGGTGAAGGATCGCCGGCATTGCCTTGGGATGCCAGGGATCGACGGTGGCGTTGGGAGAGGTGGTGCAGAAGGCATAGGCATCGCCGCGCTCGGTCGGCCGCCACAGACCGGCGAAGAAGGCGATGGGCTGGTCGGGCAGCGAAAACCACATCTGGCGGGGTTTGCCATCGTCGCCCTTCCCGCCCTCGGGATGCGGCTCGGCGAAGTGCGTGAACGGGACCAGGCAGCGCCGATCGGGATTGGCGATCGACGGCTTCCACATCGACGATGAGAGATACCGCGCATTGGTGACGAACTTGTCCAGCTTGACCGCCGGGTCGCGCTTGCTCGCTACCTTGGTCGGGAAGCCCCATTCCATCGCGATCGGCTCAAGCGGGCGGTTACCCTCCCCTGCCCGCCTGACGACCAGTCCGTAGCGCGCTGTCTTCTTGCCCGTCGGGAAGATCTCGCGCGGCACCGGGTAGGTCTCGTCCTCGGGATAAGGCGGCTCGAAACCGACCGCCCGCGTCACCGCGGCCTGTTTGGCGCTCAGCCGATATCGGTTGCAGATCGGTCCGGCTCCTTCATCGTGCCCAGGCTAGAAGAACTCCCGGCCACCGCGATACTCGCGCCAGGCATTATCCCATTTCGTGCCAACGTCGCCACTCACCGGCCGCGCGCCGACGTCGAATCCGGCCATCACGTCGTCGATATGCGGTGCCGGCACCGGAATGTTGAACGGCGCGATCCTACGCGCCTTCAAGTGCCAGACATAGGCGAGCTCGTGATCGGTGACCGGCGCGGCCTTCCCCCACGCCACGTCCTGGAACTGGCGCTGCGCCGCGCTCCTCGGCCGACGCTCGCGCAAACGCAGCGCATCGTAGAACAGCAGATGCTCGCGCAGCAGCGCCTCGTAGCGTTCGATCGTGCGCGGGTTTTCGCCGTCCTGCTCCACCGTGCCCACTCCGTCAGTACGGGTGAAAATCCTCGCCAAACTCAATCCGATATGCTAGACTTTGCAAGCCTAATTCTGACCATCACGGTCAGCCACGGATTGAGGAAGGAGCGGCCATGTTGAACCACGAAACTGGCCAGATGGACTGGGGCAGCACTGCCAACCATTCGCTATACTTCAACCCTGATAATTTACTCGATCCAATGACGCACCGTGGGCGGGAGCTAATCACCGAGGGTTCTACCAGCACTGACAGCGACGATATATCTTTCCCCAATGCTGACGGTCCTGCGTGGCCTTTGTTCTTGATCGCGGCGCTTATTATCTGCGGATTTTTTCTCTCACCTTTCAGTTCCTAAGCTGAAATCTACGCGGGTCGACCGGAGCGCCATCTTTCCACAGTTCGTAGTGAAGATGCGACCCGGTCGATTTTCCGGTGCTGCCAACACGCCCGATCACCGCCCCAGCCTGGACGGTACTTCCAACCTGAAAAGCCGACCGATCCTGCATGTGGAAGTATTTGCTCTGTGAGCCGTCGCCATGCTGCAGGACTACATAATTGCCGGCGCCGTTGGCCTGGAAGTCGTTTCGTATGACCTGACCCGAGGCTGGCGCACGGATTTCTGTCCCTGCTGGTGCTGCAATATCCACGCCACGGTGATGCCGTCCCGGCTCGCCGGTGACCGGGTCAATCCGACCACCCATTCCTGAACTCAGCCGCCCAGAGATCGGCAACATTGCCCGCTCACCGCGGGGGACTTCGTATACATGGCTGGTGCCAGCGCCTATACCGAGGTTGTCACGGACCCAGTTGCGCGCGCCCTCGACACCGGGAAGTGTCGTCGTGATCCACGCGTCGTTGCGCTCCCGGACATGGTCACCGAGCTGACCCGCCGTCCCTCTCGCGTCGTCGACGCCGTTGCCGACCTCGAACGCGCCGCGCGTGATGCGCGCTGATGCGTTCGGAATCGCGTCAGCGACATTGCCGGCCAGATCGAGATCGCGCGAACTCTCGCGGATCGATACATCCGGCCCTTGCGCCCTGACGCCGGCGGCGCGCTCATTACCCCATTGTTGTACTGCACCCGGTGTCGCCGATGCAGGGCCATGCAGCTGCCCGGACAGGCGCTCAGGCACGCTTACATGTTGAGTTGCACTGAGAAGTGACCCGGGATTTTCATTGAGAAGTGACCCGGGT
>NZ_JBGMOE010000176.1:0-4602 GCF_041424195.1 Tardiphaga sp.
AACTGGCCCCTTTTTAAACCGGTGCCTGGCCCGTTTTTATCCCGGTGTTGACAACAGGTCATAGCGCGGGAAATAGCCTCCAGAGAGGCAATCGGGATCTGGCCCGAAGTCGGATGCGTTCACCCGCGTGGGAATGACGGCAGAGCTTCCGCGTCTCATCCAGGACGGGATGTAGAACAACGGCGTCGCGGGGCTGACAGGCGTGATCGCCTCCCCCGTAAAGGCAGTCGTTTCACTCTCGGGAACGAGCTGCTTCACCTCCGGCTGCGCGGTCGGGCTTTTGACAGCCATTCCGGGCACCAGGAGCGAGAATTCGGAAGCTGTGCTGCTCGAGAAATCTTCAAGCTTGGCCTCTTGGCCTGCCGCTTGGGAGCTAAGCGCGATAAGCGCTGCGCTGAGGTAGAATTTCATAACCACACCTTTCGGCATGGCTTGGGAACCGCAGAGATAGCTTACCCAGCATGAAAAGCGAGAGCAAGTATGCTTTGCAGCTACGGTAGAACTTTGCCCGCCACGTCACTTTCTCGCCCTGCTTGACAACAAACGCTCTCAGCGCATTTCTAACCCTGCCTGCTTCTATGCCATAAGTTTTTACCAGTTGTGGAGATCAAAGATCAAGAACTCTAACTTAAAACGATCTCGTTTTCAACACATAAATTGGAATGAATCAATCAATTCTGAACTATTCTGATATGCTCGAGCTTGGTAACTTCACTCTATAGCAGATATCTCTCAGATATCAGGAAGCTACCATCGGGCTTATGTCAAGAACTCCGGGAAGTATTTGGATTGTTGTTGAATTAAAGAATGGTTAATATTGACTAGCCACATGAGTACATCACGCGGCCCGGTCGAAATCGATCTCATCCGCGCGGTGATCATTACGAGGCACAAGCATATGCTTTCGTCAGAGAAGACTTCGATCAGCTTGGGCTCCGGCAATAGCGGCCGCTGGACCACCATGATCGCTACCGAGCGGCGCGCTTGTGGGTCGACCGTGTTTCCGATAAATTTGATTGAGTGTTGGCTCCATCGATCAGATTGCACACTTCCGTGCGGGCCTTCGGTAGCCAAAAACTTATCGTGCTAACGGCCATTCTGGCACTTTTTGGGATGGTTTCGCTGACCACATGGCATGACGTCGAAGGGCACGTCCAGGGTCCTGACCAGGTAGCCACCACAGATCGAGATCATCCGGATTACACTCCGGTCGAGCGGCCGGACACGGCCGATTTGATCCATCTTGCGGCTCACGCAGTGCTGCAGACCATCGTTGTGCCTTCACCACTTGTGGTCGCGGCATTCATGAAGCCAGTCTCCGAAATCTGGACAATTGCGGCAGCCAAAGCGGCCCGCCCTATAGCTCCCTTGGCTATCCTGCGACCTCCGCGAGGCTGACCCGACGCGCATAGCGCGTGCCGTCATTGCAGCCTTTTCCGGGGATGAGATTATGAGAGCCTTTATGGGCCGGCTGCCGCGTCGCGTGGTGTCGGCGTCACCTCAAGGTTTGTGCGCCAGACAACGATTTGGCGGACATCATGAGAACATTGGCTATGCCACGAGTTTGAGGCGAGCCATGGGATCGTTGAGAGCGCGGAATTCGCCGGGGGAGAGCGGTTTTGCCCGGTGCCAGAGATAATCTCCCGTCAAGCTGATATGCGCCCAGCCCATGGGGGAAAGGTGAGCGAGGAGCGCGTCGTCGAAGCTGACGCCGGATGCTTTGATGTGCTGGGCGGCCCTGTCCATATAGATGGTGTTCCAATAGGCTATCGCCGCGATCAGCAGGTTCAGGCCCGATGCCCGATATTCCTGATTCTCGATCGAACGATCCGTGAACCGGCCCTGCCGGTTGGTGTAGATGGCGGCGGCGAGGGTATGACGTGCCTCGCCCTTGTTGAGGCCGGCCTGGCAGGCCCGCCGCAAGTCGGGCTGTTCAAGCCAGTCGAGCGTGAACAGCGTCCGTTCGATGCGACCAAGTTCCGCCAGGGCGAAATCCAGCCTGTTCTGGCGCTTGTAGGCGGCGAGCTTGCGCAGGATCGCAGACGGCGCGACGGCTCCCTCCTTGATGGTGGCGACAATCCTGACGATGTCCTCCCAGTCGGCTTCGATCGCGGCGGTCTTGACCGTTCGCCCCATGAGGCTTTCGAGGCCCTTGTAGGTCGAGGGTGGAGCGATCGAGCCGAGTTTCCGGTCGGCGATGTCGCGCAACCGGGGTACGAAGCGGAAGCCGAGAAGATGGCAGAGAGCAAAGACATGGTCAGTCGCGCCGCCGGTATCGGTGTAATGTTCATGCAGCGGCAGCGCGCCGGCGCCCAACATGAGGCCGTCGAGCACATAAGGCGCCTCTCCGGCGGTGGCCGACATGATCCGCGACCCGAAGGAGGCAAAATGATCGGACAAGTGGGAGTAGATCTTCAGGCCGGGCTCGCCGCCATATTTGGCGTTGATGTCGGCAGCTGCGGATCGGCTGCGGCCTGAGCGGAAGAACTGCCCATCGGAGGATGAACTGGTTCCGGCGCCCCAATGATGCGTGAACGGCAAATCATGGTGCGCGGCAACGATCATGGCCAGCGCAGCCTGGTAGTTTTCGGGCGACAGATACCAATTGTGCGTCCAGGCAAGCTGGGCGTAGCTTACCCCGTCGCTGGCATTGGCCATCCGTTCCAGACCCAGATTCGATCCATCGGCCAGAATGGCCGCAAGGATCGCATGCGGGTTGTCATGCTCTTTGCCGGACCGAAGATCGCGGAACGCGCTCAGGAAGCCGGTGCGCTCGGCTACCTCGACCAGGAGTTCGGTGATCCGCACGCGCGGTAACAGCGCGTCGAGCCTGCGATCGAGAGCCTCTGCCTCGGGCGGCGTGATTGCCAGCATCGGTTGCAGCTTGAGCCGATTGCGCTCGAGCGCCACGCCTGCAAGCCGGTTCGCCTTGAGTTCCTTGGCGAAACGGCGCAGCCGCCAATCGAGCATTCTCGCGCGATCGGCCAGATAGGCCGCAGCATCGTTTGGGAATGCAAGGTTTTCGGCCACCTTCCCGGCATCGCGCCGGCTCAACAGATAGGTGTCGAAGCGGCGATAGTTCCGGGTTCCCTCCACCCATATGTCGCCGGCGCGCAACCGATCGCGCAGGGTGGCCATGACGGCTGTTTCATAGCGCCGACGGTCAATCTGGCCGCCTTCGGTGATGAGGCGCTTCCACTGCCGGTTGGCGAATGGCAGGGGAACGCCATCGGGCAGGTTGCGCGTTTTGCGCGCATTGGCGTCGCGGATGACATCAATCGCCTTGACCAGTTGCACCCCGCTTCCCGTCGCCTTGAACGTGAATGCATCGAGGAAAGCTGGGCTGAACCGGCGCAAGGTCGCATAACGCCCTGTTGCCGCGACAAGGGCATCTTCCCCCGCCAGATCAGCCAGCGCATCGACCTGCGCCTTCACCGCGACCAGCCTGTGCCAGCCCACAGCCTCGTCGATCAGTTCCATCGGATTGCCGCCATGCTCGACCGCCTCTCCCAGCGCCGCGATCGTGGCGCCGAACAACCGCATGAGTTCGCCGACCGAGCGGATGCTGTCCTGATAGCGTCTTTCACGGCTGCGCCGCGCGCGTGTGAACAGGCCGCCGACAAGCCTGTCGAACATCTGGATCGCCGCATCGGCGAGCCGGGCCTCGAGGTCGATCACCGCCGCGACCAGGGTCGCGCGCCGCCTGTTGAGGCTATAGTCGGAAAGCAGAAACGCCGGTGCCGCGCTACCTTCACGCATGAATTGCGCGAACCGGAAATCGGGAATTTTGGCGCCGATCGCCGGATCGATGCCGACCCCGCGCGCATAGCGCAGCCGTTCCAGCAGGCCGTTGATATTTGCCGTCGTCGGCGCCTCCTCGAAATTGCGCAGCCAAGCCAGCGGCGTCATGCCGAAGTCGCTGCTGTTGACGATCAAATCGTCGATCCGGGTCAGTTCGGCATGACCCAGGCTTTCGATGATGGTTGCTGCCGCGGCTTTGCGGGCGCGCGCCCTGCCGGCGAGACCGGCCCGTTCGATCGTGTCGGCCGATGGAAGAATGAAGTGCTCCTGCTTCAATCCCTCCATCAACGCGCGAACAATGGGCTCGCCCCGGTCGGTCTGTTCGGCGGCTCGCGCGGCCAGGTCGAGCGCGAGTGGGATATCCCCTCGCCGGAAGGGGCGTAACCCGAGGTGCTGTGCGGCAATGTCAGCGTGATCGTTGCGCGTTTGGGCGCGCTGGCCATAGTCGCCGAAAGCCTCCGCATCGACGAATATCTGGGCAGCAAGGTAGTGGAGGATCGCATTTGGCACGCCGATGTCGGGCTGCAAACCGAAGCCAGGGTGCCGCATCAATGCGATCTGCGCAGCCAGGCCGAGGCGATTGGCGGGTCGATAGCGGCGACCGATCAGGTCAAGATCCCTGACGGCAAGAGTATAGTGGCTGACGATCGCGGTTTCGTCATGGGGAGCATCGAACAGGCGCCGCCGTTCTTCCCCGGTCAATAATCGCCGCCGCGCCATGCTGCCTCCATCCGACTCCTGAGCAGCAGGCTAGCGTCAATCTGGAGTATAGCCTAACCGGACGTCAGGATGCAGCGGCGG
>NZ_JBGMOE010000177.1:0-4601 GCF_041424195.1 Tardiphaga sp.
CGTCAATCGAAGTAATTGTGCATACACCCCAGCGCCCGTAAGTCCCTGAATTTACGCCAATCCCGTTTTTGATGGGTACACTTTTACTTCGCATGTGTTCGAAGTAAAGTTGCGACATCCTTGAAATGCGCGGCAAAAGTGCTAAATTGTATAAAAACCAGCGGAGATCCGCATGGCGCCTGGCAATTCACACTCACGCTTCACTCATCCGATCGATAGCGAGCGGCCCAAAGGCGCGTCGCGCTTTGAGTTTTTCGCCCCCAAGCTCAAGCGCCGAGTGACGCTCTTCGACCCGTTCCATGTTCGGCTTTGGGCGCTCCTCGAAAGTAATCCCCGGGTGTTTCGTTATTGCGAGCGCCCAGCGTACTGGCGTCATGACAACAGTCGGCAACTGCTCGATTTTTGGGTGAGGGCTGGGCGACGCGAAATGTGCTGGATCGTTACGCCCACGCCACAACCGGCCCGGGCTGGGGTCCTGAGTCCCGACGACGATATCGGTGTGCGATATGTGCATGTCCAAAATCTTGCCGCCCACAGCATCTGGATCGAGAACTGGATGCGCATCCTGCCCTACCTTGCGTCGAATGAGCGCTTTGTCAGCGAAAGGTTGTTGCTCGATGTCGAGCGGGCGACATCGACCGCGCCAACGCTGGGGCAACTCGAACGCGACTTTCAGCCATATGACACCGTGCTTGTCCGCACCGCGGTATTCCTGTTACTGCACAGAGGGCGCATCAAGGCGAAGTCATTGCGTGATCGGCCGTTGGGGCCGGCGATCGAATTGCTGAAGGAATCGATATGACTGGCCGTCGCAGCGCCGCTGTGACGGATCGCGCCGACCCGACATTGTGGCCGACCGTGGCTTGGCCAACCCTCTCTGGAGATCAACAAAAAATATTTCGCGCCCGTGAAGAAGCGGTTCGGCTGTATTGTCAGCGCGCCTCCCTGCGTGCCATCGAGGCCGCCACCGGCGTGCCGTTCAGCTCCGTGCGCCGGCTCTACGAACGCTGCCTACAGACCCATGCCGACGGACGTCTGCAGGGCTTGCGCGCACTCGTTCCCTACGAACACGTCAAGTCCTACCGGCGCTCGGCAACGAGCGTCCGATCCGGTCCTGCTGGCAAGGCTGGCGCATTCCAGCAATTGCTGGAACGTCACCCTGAGCTGGAAGTCCTGATCGTCCATGAGCTGCAAGCACACCACGTCGTTTTAAGAGACGGGCCAAACGGCCTTGTTGTCAGCGGGCTGAGCGCACTGCATAAGCGCTTTCGCCTGCTTTGTCTTGAGCTGGGCCTGACGCAACGGGACTATCCCCTGGTTCAGCACGAGCAAGGGATCCGCAGCTTGGCCGCGGCGGTCAAGTCCATCGCCACGCGCTCTTTTGAACTGGCAGCGCGCGCCGCGCTCGCGCAAAAACGCTCCGGCGGTGTACGTCCGAACGCCGAAGGCCTGCCATTGGTCGCGACCATCCCGTTCGATGCCGTTGAATTCGACGGACACCGGGTCGACGTGCGGCTGCGCATCGTCTTTGAACGCGTCGCCGGCGTCGAGGAATCGTTCGAAATCGATCGCGTCTGGCTGCTCAGTATCATCGACATTTGCAGTCGGGCGATCTTGGGTTACCACATCGTGCTCGAACCGGAATATAGTCGCTTCGACGTACTCAAGACGGTCGAGCGGGCTCTTGTCCCGTGGCGCCCTCCTGCCCTGACTATTCCCGGCCTGCGCTTTGCCTCTGGCGCCGGCATGCCTTCCGAGCGCTTCCCGGAACTTGGCTATGCGCTCTGGAACTTGTTCCGCTTCGACAATGCGAAAGCCAATCTCGCCGAGGACACCTTGCGCGTACTGACCGATATTGTCGGCTGTGGCGTCCATGCCGGTCCTGCTTACCGCCCCAACGAGCGCCCCCATATTGAACGTTTTTTCGGCATGTTGGCATCAGTCCTTGCGCACCGCTTGCCCGGCACCACGGGCACCGGCCCTGCCGATCCCCGTCGTCACCTTGCGGAACTGACCGGCACAGCGCCGGCCGTGGTCCGGCTCGACGAATTGATGGAACTGACCGCGGTGGCGATCGCCAACTACAACGCCGCTTCGCACACTAGCCTGGGCGGCCGTTCGCCTCTGGAAATGCTGGGCTATTATTTGCGCGAAAAACAGAGTGCGCTGCGCTGGCTGGCCGAGCCCATGCGCCGCAACCTGTGTCTGCTCCAGCACGAACACGAAGGACACGTGCGTGGCAGCATCGTCAAGGGTGTGCGGCCCTATATTCATTTCTTCGGCGCGCGCTACACGAGCCATGCTCTGGCCGGGCGGGCGGACCTGATTGGCAAGCCGGTGCTGCTCTATTTTGACACCGAGGACGTGCGCGCATTGCGCGTATTCGACGCAGCCGGACGTGAGCTATGCGTGGTGGAGGTCCAAGGGGCTTGGCGCTATACGGCCCATACCCTGCGTATGCGCAAGGAAATCCTTTCCCTCGTGCGGGCGCGCAAGCTTCACATTGCGTACAATGACGATCCGGTCCAGTGCTATCTCGATTATCTGCGCCATGGCGCAGCCAGGCTGCGCCGCTCAGCCAGTAAAGTGGAGATAGCGCGTAGGGCAATTGATGCTGCCGCGCCGGTGCCGAAGGCGCCACCCGGTCCGGCCGACAACAAGGCGCAATTCGACTGTGCCACAGCGCCCGTCGCGGCCCCTTCCGAGGAAGCCCAAAAAGCCAAAATCCCGGTCAAGGGCAAGCGGCTCGTCATCGGCTCCGGTCAAGTGTTTTCGCGCTAGTCATGGCCAAGGAAAAATCACCAACGGCGAGCGATGGCAGGACGCTCACGCGACCGGTCGCAATTGACCACCATCCCTTGAACAATCGCACCTACCGCGTCGCCACGACGGCCATTGAGGATTGCTGGCTGCTGGTGTCCAGGTGTCTGCAATACCGCATCCCCGGGGCGCTGATCTATGGTGAAAGCCGACTGGGCAAGACCTATGCTATCGAATACCTGCGCATGCTGATCCACCGCGAGCGGCCGGAAATCCCGACCTTCCACGTCCAGTCCGAGCACAAGGCCAGCCGCAGCGAGGGTGCATTTTTCACTCGGCTGCTACGGTCGGTGCGACATCCAACGCCAGACATTGGTCGCAATGCCGGGAAGCGAAGGGCTTTGCACGAGCGGCTGCGCGATCTGGCGGAAGCCCAGGGCAGTACATCGGTCATATTTTTCTGCGACGAGGCGCAGCGTTATTGTCTGCATGAATATGAGTGGCTGCGCGACGTCCATGACGAACTCGCCCAATGCGGCGTGCGCTTGACGACCTTTCTGTTTGGTCAGGAACGGCTCTGCGAGCAACGGGCGCGCTTTCAGGAAACCGGCGACACGCATATCGTCAAGCGTTTCATGGTGGAGACCTTGCGGTTTCGGGGTATCCGCAGCGCGGTCGACGCCGCGACTTGCCTCAGGAGCTACGACGAGCACGCGTACCCGGTCAGCAGCGATTGGAGTTTCACGCGTTATTACTATCCCTTCGCTTTCGGGACCGGCATGCGGCTGGAGATGAGTGCCGACTTCCTGTGGGATGCCTTTGCCCAGGCCCACCAGCACGCCGGACTGGCCGGCACAGTCGAAATCCCGATGGAGTATTTTTCGCGCGCGGTCGAGGCCATTCTGCTCGATGGCCTGCTGCAAGATGCGCTCGACTTTCAATTGAACGAGCGCCACTGGAGCACGGTCGTGCAGCACTGTGGCTATGTGGCCTCCGAACAGGCTGTCGAGCGCAATGCGCGTGGACTGGGACGTTGAGTGTGACCCAGATGCGCCTGCCCGTGCTCATCGTTCCTCCCGGCGGCGTCAAGGTGCTGGCCTTGCCGAAGTTGGCCCCACATCTTTTTGCGCCGTATGAATCGGGCTGGGCGTGGGCTGCCAAACTCGCCGCTGCAAACGCGTTATCGTCCTGCGAAGTTGCGGCGTTGCTGGGCATTTCGGCGAGCAATCTATCTCCCCTGTTGCCCGATCACTTGCCTCGCGTCGCGCAGGTGCTGGGCAGGACATTGGGTTTTCCGGCCAGTCGGATCCAGGATGCCTTTCTCGAGGGCGGCTTGAGCAGTCTGCGCCCCCTGATGCACGACAGGCTTCGGTTTTGTCCCACGTGCGCGCGTCAGGGCCAGCATTTCATCATCCATCAGTTGCGGCCGTTTTCCCGTTGTCCGCTGCACGGTTTGCTGTTGCGCGATGGTTGTCACCGGTGCGGGAAGCCTATGGCCTACGGGCTGGGAAGTTCCCGGGTCTTTGGGCCAATCAATTGCCCGACCTGCCGGGCACCGCAGCTGCCGTTATCGGCCGGCGGTCAACCCGAGGCCTGTGTGATGTCGGCGCGTAGTGAAGACGTGATCGTGCGCTGGCTGCTCTTCTTGCGGCGACGCGTCACGCTGCCGGTTTTGTTCGAGATGGATGGCGGAATCGACGCGGGTCGATGCGCGGGGGCTCTGCGCGCAGACTGTATCGAGGTGCGCATTCCACCCAGGTCGATACGCTATCGGCTCGCCCCGGCGGTGCAAGCTCGCTGGTGCGCCGACATGCAGCACAAGTGCCTCGAGATATGCTATT
>NZ_JBGMOE010000178.1:0-4598 GCF_041424195.1 Tardiphaga sp.
CCGCCAGCGCCAAACCACCTCCAGCCATCATGCCCCCGCGAAGAAGCTCTCGTCGATTTAGGGGACAATTCATCAGGTTCCGTTCTCTGTTTCGATGTGCGCTTCCTTCCTAAGATACGCAGGGCGCTCCGTTATCCCTCACACATTCTGCATCTGACGCCGAAATTCGGATCTTTCGCCGATATGCTTGGGCAACGGGGGAAAGCGGTACGAGCTTCAAAGCCGGCTCGAGATCGCACGAATCGCCTTCAGGCCCGCACCAAAGCGCGCGATCGGTTCGCGATTCTTCTCAAGCTCGCTGTAGGCAAGGTAGGAGATATCCAGATCCGCTATTCGGCTGAAGGCCGGCCGGCGCAGCTGCGCCCGCACATCGGCCTCCCGCGCGTCGGGCGCGACGAGAAACAGACCGGCCGCCGCATGGAGGTCGCTTCCGGACAGAGCCAGATCGAGCATACGGACAATGCCGGAGTAGATCGACGTGCTGTGTTCCACCTCGAATGCGGCAGTCACATGCTCTCCACTCGGCTCGATCCACAACACATCGATGAGCCGGATCGCGTCTGCTCCTGGCGACGTCGTGATGGTTGGCGGTAGCCGCTCGAGACACCCCTTGCCGAGTGGTGCGCCATCGACCAGGCGACCGGCATCGTTGGCGGCGATCCATACCCGATACCCCAGTGCCAACCCAAGATCCCGCAACCATAGCTGGATTTCGGCATGAGTCCTGTCCGTCTCGCCCTGAAGCTGCGCTGTCTTGTCGAGTTTGCGTGCCTCGCAGCGCGCTAGCTCAAGATGCTCCAGCCAGGACGCGCCCGAGGCTGCATCGTCATCCAGCGGCGGCGCTGGAAAGCGGCCCGCCCCGACATCGAACAGCAGGCCGCCCGCTGCGCCAAGATCATTGGAAAGCAGTTCGCGATAACGATCGTTGAGATCGAGGATCCCCGCTCGCATCGCGAGAAAATGGTCCCAGGATCCCAGTTTGACCTTCGCACCTGTCAGCGCATTATAGCCTTTGACGATAGCTGTATTGAACGGCGGTACCAGCGTCGGGTGGAGAAAATACAGCAAATTGGCGACTGCCGGGCCAAGGCCCTTGATCTTCAACCGGTCGATTGCCCGGATATGGCCGATAATTTCTTCGGCAGTATCGCAGCATGAGCAGGCATGCAGGAGACGCCCGAAAGCCTGTTGGTTCTCCGGATTTTCATAGATGTCGGGAATGCGCAGCTTGGGCTTCCAGAGGAAGGCGTGATCGGCGCCTTTGAAAATCTGGCGCTGCTCGGCAATCGAATGCACTACGGTTTCAAGCGACGAACCGCGATAGGCCACGCCAAAATGGCCGCTATCGATCTCGGCAACCACCTGCGCCAGACCGCGCCGGATCGATCGAAAATTCTTTAGTCGCTCATCCCAAAGAAACCAGGACCGATACGTGGCCGAGGCATCATCGCGCCAGCGGCGTATCAATTCTCCAACCAGTCTCTGGTGGGTTTCGGACAAAGCCACAGGATTTTCGCCCTTCATTCGCAAGATTACCCCGGTTCATATCGGACCGTAGCAATCGGCTAATAGATTCGCATCGCCTTTCAGACAGAGGGACGTATTCTTGAACGTTCGATCGCGCGAGGGCTTGCGCTTCCGGGCGCGTATAATTTGTGACGGGTACGCACCGGCGTCGTTCGCCCACTGCGAGGATTACCTATTGATACCGAGGGGATGTCGCGCCCCTTAGAGAGCCGATCGGAGAACCCAGCATGCAAGAGCATAGTCATCAGAGCCATGAGCGCAAAGCCAGCTGCTGTAGAGGCCATCAGGCTGGTGCCGCAAACATGGTGCGCGATCCGGTCTGCGGCATGATGGTGGACCCGATGGCCACGGCCCACCATGCGGATCATGACGGCGCCTCCTACCATTTCTGCAGCGCCGGCTGCCGGAGCAAGTTTCTGGCCGACCCGTCGCCCTATATGGCCGCCCCTATCCCACCTCAATCCGGCAATGGCGCGAACGTCGTCTATACGTGCCCGATGCATCCCGAGGTCCGGCAACTCGGCCCAGGCTCCTGTCCTATCTGCGGAATGGCGCTCGAGCCCGCGACGGTAACCGCCGACGATGGCCCCAGTCCGGAACTGGTCGATATGACCCGCCGCTTCTGGATTGGGCTGGTGTTGACCTTGCCTGTATTCGCGCTGGAAATGGGCGGCCATCTGACGGGCCTGATGATGATGCTCGGCCGTACGACATCCAACTGGATCCAGTTCCTACTTGCCACGCCGGTCGTACTCTGGGCGGGCTGGCCGTTCTTCGATCGCGGCTGGGCATCGATCAGGTCACGCCGTCTTAACATGTTCACTCTTATCGCCATGGGTGTGGGCGTCGCCTGGGTTTACAGCGTCGTCGCGATCCTTGCGCCCGGCGCCTTCCCGGCCGCCTTTCGGGACGCATCGGGCGCGGTGCCCGTCTATTTCGAGGCGGCCGCGGTCATCACCGTCCTCGTCCTGCTCGGCCAGGTGCTCGAGTTGCGCGCGCGTGAACGAACATCGGGCGCCATCAAGGCGCTTCTCGACCTTGCGCCCAAGAGCGCGCGCCGCCTGAAGGACGACGGCAGCGATGAGGAGGTCACGCTCGACCTGATTGCGGTGGGCGACCGCCTGCGCGTGCGTCCGGGCGAGAAGGTTCCGGTCGATGGCGAACTGCTCGACGGTCGCGTGTCGATCGACGAGTCTCTGGTCACCGGTGAATCCATGCCGGTGACCAAGGAGCCCGGTGCAAAAGTGATTGCGGGCTCGCTCAACAAGACCGGCTCCTTCGTCATGCGCGCGGAAAAGGTCGGCGCCGAGACTATGTTGTCGCGGATCGTACAGATGGTCGCCGAGGCACAGCGCAGCCGCGCGCCGATTCAACGCATGGCGGATCAGGTCTCTGGCTGGTTCGTGCCGGCGGTGATTGCGGTCGCGCTCGTTGCCGCGGCCGCATGGGCGCTGGTCGGACCCGACCCCCGCTTCGCCTATGCGATCGTGGCGGCCGTTTCGGTGTTGATCATCGCGTGCCCCTGCGCGTTGGGACTTGCGACCCCGATGTCAATCATGGTCGGAGTTGGGCGCGGGGCGCAGGCCGGTGTGTTGATCAAGAATGCCGAAGCACTCGAGCGCTTCGAAAAAGTCGATACGCTGGTAGTCGATAAAACGGGAACCCTGACCGAAGGACGACCGGCGGTGACGGCCATCCAGGCGGTCGCGCCTTTCGATGACCGCGAACTGCTCCGCCTGGCCGCCAGCCTCGAGCGGGGAAGCGAGCATCCGCTGGCCGACGCGATCCTGCGCGCTGCGCGCGACCGCGAGTTGATGCTAGCCGAAGCGGCCGATTTCGATTCGCCCGTCGGACGCGGCGTACTCGGCACCGTCGAAGGCAAGAAGGTCGTCCTCGGCGGGGCCAGGCTCATGCGCGAGCAGGGCGTCGACATCACCGCGCTGGAACCCGCTGCGGAACGACTGCGGGACAATGGCACGACGACCATCTTCGCAACCGTGGACGGTGCTCTTGCCGGGCTGATCGGCATCGCCGATCCGATCAAGGAAACCACGCCGGAAGCCGTCCGGGCCTTGAAGGCCGAGGGTATCCGCGTGGTCATGATGACCGGCGACAACAAGGCAACGGCCCTCGCCGTGGCGCGCCGGCTTGGGATCGACGAGGTTGAGGCAGAGGTGCTTCCCGAGGACAAGGCCTCGGTCGTGCAGAAACTTCGCGCCGAAGGCCGCTCGGTTGCGATGGCGGGGGATGGTGTCAACGATGCGCCCGCGCTGGCCGCGGCAGAAGTCGGCGTCGCGATGGGCGCAGGCGCCGATGTCGCCATCGAAAGCGCCGGCGTAACATTGCTCAAGGGCGATCTCACCGGCCTGGTCCGTGCGCGCAGGCTCTCCCGCGCAGTGATGCGGAACATCCGACAAAATCTTTTCTTCGCCTTTGCTTACAATGTCGCTGGCATCCCGATTGCGGCTGGAGCGCTCTATCCCTTGTCTGGATGGCTCCTGTCGCCTGCGATCGCGGCTGCGGCGATGGCGCTGTCCTCTGTCAGCGTGATCACCAATGCGTTGCGTCTGCGTCTGGTGCGCCTCTGAAGCGCGTCGAGCAGCTGCGCGCTAAGGCGCCGCAATGGCGCGCAGCTTCCGGGCCCGGCGACGCGCCGTCAATGCCTTCGAGGCAATCCAGCTCGCAAGGGCCGACAGGAGTCCGATCGCCAAGCCCACAATCATGAGGTTCCCTTCGTTGACCTGATCTTTAGGGATAAGATGCTTGGCCGACAGGTAACCGGGCGCGAAAAGGAGCGGTACCCACATCGCCGCAGATACTATATTCGCCAACTGAAACGCGCCGACGGGCATTCGCGTAATCCCTGCAACAAGCGGGACGATCGAGCGGAGCGGGCCGAGGAAGCGACCGAGAAGCACAGCAAGGAATCCATAGCGCCGGAAGAAGATTCGCGCATGGGCGACCGCCGTGCGATGGCCCCTGAGTGGCCAGATTCGATAGGCCGATGCGCCAAGCTTGTGATCTGCCCCCCGCTGAGTGGCCCAGAGACTATGATAGTCTGGACCACGAAA